>JACQDQ010000304.1 GCA_016201015.1 Pseudomonadota bacterium
CTGCCCGTTACCGTTATTGTCAACCACCTGCGCTCGCTGAACGACATTGAAGATCCTCGCGTGCAGGCGAAGCGGCGGGCGCAGGCGGAGTTCCTCGCGAACCTGATCCAGTCCCGGCAGGCGGCCGCCCCTGCCGAGATCGGCCGGAGGGACGCCCGCCTGCCGCGTCGATGCCGCCGCTTCGTCGGCCATATCGCCGGTCGTCACGGAATGTTGACGCGCTTCACACTGCGATACTTCTCTACCATCGTGCGCGTATAGGCGATGATCTCCTCGCCCGGCAGGTTGCGCTTCTTGGCCTCGGCCAGCCATTCGTCCTCGAGCGGCTTCAGGGCCTGCTTGGCCTTGGCGATCTCGGCATCCGGCAAGTTGAAGAACGTCACTTTGTTGCGTTCGAGCGCCGCCTTGCCGATCTCGTCGCCGTTGGTCCACGCCCAGCCCGACAGCAGCGCGACGGCCATGCCGGAATGGCGTTCGACCGCCGCCTTCTGCTGCGCCGACAACGAATTCCACTTGGCCTCGTTGATGCCCAGCCAGAAGGTGTCGGTATAGAGCCCGCCGGGGAAGCCGACGCTGCTCTTGATCACCGGCGTGATCTTGAAGAACTCGATCGATTCCAGCGGAAAGGTGATGCCGTCGGCGACCCCCGCCTGCATTGCCTGCTGCGCCTCGGTCGGCGGCAGTTGCACCGGCGTGGCGCCAAGCGCCGCCATCATGCGGCCGGTGACATTGCCGCCGACGCGGACCTTCTTGCCCTTGAGCTCCTCCAGCGTCCGGATCGGCTCGCCGCGCATGTGCAGATACGGCACCGAATGCGTCCACAGCCCGACCACCTTGACGCCGGCATGCTCGTTGTACCCGCCGCCGTAGCGCACATAGGTCAGCCAAGATGCCGCCGATCCCGACCACGGGTCGGGTGACATGAACGGCAGGTCGATCACCTGGGTCATGGTGAAGCGACCGGGGTTGTGGCCCGACACGCCGTAGCCGACATCGATGACGCCATTCTTGACGAAGTCGAAATACTCCGGCGGCCGGCCGATCGCCGAGGTCATGAGGTCGAATTTGAGCGTGCCGTTGGATTCGCGCTCGATCGCTTGCGCCCACGGCTCGATGATGCCGCGCATGATCAGGTGGTGCATCGGCAGCCAATTGCCGACCCGCAACGTCGTGGTCTGGGCCGCGGTCGGCGGCGCGAGGCCGGTCAGCAGCGCCAAGGCCGCAGCGGTGCCGATGAATTTCAATCGCAACGTCATTCTCATCTCCCCGTTCCTGCTTGCATCAGGTCTGTCTTGCCCTAAGCGGGCCACCAACGCAAAGGCGAATGCCGATGCAACCGGCGGCCATGGCGTTCGTCACGGACTCTCGTCCGGGATCCATTGCACGTTGCCGCTATGCGTCACGGCGCCGAGATTGGCGGGACCGACCGCCGCCGCGTATTTTTCCAATACGCCGCCGAGCGGCCCACGCGCGGGCGAGCGCCATGCCGTCCGGCGCGCCGCAAGCTCGGCGTCGGCTATGAGCACATCGATGGTGCGCGCCCGCGCGTCGATGCGCACGCGATCGCCGTCCTTGAGCAGCGCGATCGGCCCGCCGGCCGCCGCCTCCGGGCAGGCATAGCCGATGCACATGCCGCGCGTCGCTCCGGAGAAGCGGCCGTCGGTCAGCAGCGCCACCTTCTCGCCCATCCCCTGCCCGTAAATGAGCGCGGTGACGCCGAGCATCTCGCGCATGCCGGGGCCGCCCTTCGGGCCCTCGTTGCGGATGACCATGACGCTGCCCGCCGCGTAGCTGCGCGCGCGAACCGCCGCCATGCACGCCTCCTCGCTCTCGAAGACGCGAACCGGCCCCTCGAAGACGACTTCCTTGAGGCCGGCGACCTTGAGCAGAGCGCCGTCGGGACAGAGATTGCCCTTGAGCACGACGACACCACCGGTCGGCGATAGCGCCTGGCCGGTGGCACGCACCACGGCGCCGTCGGGCGCGGACGCGGCGCGCGCTACATCGGCGATCGTCGCGCCGGTCACGGTCGGGCAGTCGCCGTGAATGAATCCGCCCTCGAGCAAGGCGCGAAGGACGACGGCGGCGCCGCCGATTTCATAGACATCCTTGGCGACGAAACGGCCGCCGGGCTTGAGATCGGCGATCAGCGGCGTGCGCTCGAGCACCGCCGCCACATCGTCGAGCGTGAACCGCAATCCGGCCTCGTGCGCGATCGCCGGTAGATGCAGCGCGGCGTTGGTCGAGCCGCCGGTCGCCGCCACGACGGCGCAGGCATTCTCCAGGCTCTTGCGCGTCACGAGGTCGCGCGGCAGCGGCCCGCCATCGTCAAGCAGCTTCATCACCGTCTCGCCGGCCCGGCGCGCCAGCGCCCGGCGCTGCTCGTAAACCGCCGGCATCATCGCCGATCCGGGCAAGGCAAGGCCCAGCGCCTCGGACACCATGGCCATCGTGTTGGCGGTGAACTGGCCGCCGCATGAACCGATGGTCGGCAGGCAGGCGCGCTCCAGTTCCGCTAGCTCGTCCTCGCGCATCTTGCCGGCCATCACCGCGCCCACCGCCTCATAGGCATCGAGCACTGTCACGTCGCGGCCGCGCCACCGGCCGGGCAAGGCGCTGCCGCCGTATTGGAACACCGCCGGCACGTTCAGCCGGACCATCGCCATCATGATTCCGGGCAGCGTCTTGTCGCAGCCGCCGAAGCCGACCAGCCCGTCATAGGCATGGGCACGCACGACCGCCTCGATCGAATCGGCGATGATCTCGCGCGAGACGAGGCTCATGCGCATGCCGAGATGATTCATCGACAGGCCGTCGGAGACGGAGATGGTGGTGAATTCGCGCGGCGTGCCGCCTCCGGCGGCGACGCCGATCTTGGCCTCGCCGGCCTGCGGCGCCAGCGTCATCGAGCACGGCGTCACTTCGCCATGCGTGCTGACCACGCCGATGAACGGGCGGGCCATCGCCTCGTCGCTCAGGCCCATACCGCGCAGAAAGGCGCGGTGCGGCGCGCGGTCGAGGCCCTCGACCGTGACCCGCGACCGCAGCCTGCGCCCCGCTGCCGCCGGCCGCCCCCTTGTCCCTTCCATCCGCATTCCCCGGTTCACGTGGCGGCCGATGCTAAGGCGTCGCCGACGCGCCACGCAAGCCCGGGTGCGGCGTCAGCCCATCGCCTCGCGGAACAGTCGATTCATGCCTTCGGCCATCAACGGTCGCGGATTGGTCGCCGCGCAGTGATCGGCCAATGCGTCGTGCACCAATCCGGGGAGCATGTCGTCGCGCACGCCCATGGCGCGCAGGCCGGGCGGCAGCCGAAGGCGGCGATTGAGGGCCTCGATGTGACCGGCGAGATCGACGCCGGCGGGAAGCCCCATCACCTGGCGCAAACGGTCGTATTTGTCGCCGACGTGATCCGCATTGAAGTGCAGGACCGCCGGCAAGACGACGGCGTTGAGCGTGCCGTGGTGCAGAACGAGGCCGGCAAGCCCGCCCAGCGGGTGCGACATCGCGTGTACGGCGCCCAGGCCCTTCTGGAACGCCATCGCCCCCTCCATAGCCGCCATCATCATGTTCCACCGCGCCTCGCGATCGCCGCCATCGGCGACCGCCCGTTCGAGGTAACGCGCCACGCGGCCGGCGCCGTCGAGCGCAATGGCCTCGGCCGGCGGATTGATCGACGGAGCCAGCAGCGTCTCGACGCAATGCGCCAGCGCGTCCATGCCGGTGCCCGCCGTCACCGCCGACGGCAAGCCGAGCGTCAATTCCG
Source organism: Pseudomonadota bacterium (assembly GCA_016201015.1). Lineage (GTDB taxonomy): Bacteria > Pseudomonadota > Alphaproteobacteria > CACIAM-22H2 > CACIAM-22H2 > JACQDQ01. Next base: position 3,767 of record JACQDQ010000304.1, read on the forward strand.
GATCGCACAGCGCCAGACGCGGGATGAGGTGCGGGCTGATCAGCGCCAGCTTGCGTTGATCCTTGAATACGATCACCGCGCCGCGGCCGACCTCGCTGCCGGTGCCGGCGGTGGTCGGCACGGCAATGACCGGCGCCAGGCGCGCGGTGATGCGCGCCACGCCGCCCTCGATCATCGCATATTGCCGAAGATCGCCGGGGTGGGTGGCGAGCAACGCGACGACCTTGGCAAGGTCCATCGACGACCCGCCGCCGATGCCGATAACGCCGTCCGCTCCGCTGTCACGGTAGAGCGCGACCGCGGCCAGCGCCGCTGCCTCGGTGGGATTGGCCGGCGTCGCATCGAATGTCGCTGCCGGCGCCGTACCCAAGACGCCGGCGACGCGCGCCGCAAGACCCGCCTGGGCGACACCGGGATCCGTGACGAGCAGCGGGCGCCGGACGCCGAGCATGCGCAACTCGTCGGCGAGCAGGCGGATGGCGCCAAAATCGAACTGAATGCGGGTGAGATACGTGATCAGAGCCATCGCCGGCAACCTCCCTCAGCTTCGCCGCCCCGGCAGCACCGCGCCGTCGAGGTTGGCGCCTTCGAACACCACATTATCAAGGACCGCATTGACGAGGACGGCCCCGCGCAGAATGGCGAGCGTGAGAATGGCTTGCTTGAGCCGCGCCCCGGTCAGATCGGCGCCCGAGAGATCGGCGCGCACGAGATCGACCGGCTGCAGGCGCCCGGTCGGCTTGCCGTCGGCGTCCTTGAGCTCGATCGGCGCCATGCTCGCCCCACGCAGAATGGCGCGGCTGAGGTCGGCATCCGCCAGGTTCGCCCCGTCGAGATTGGCCTTTGACAGATCGGCCGCCGCCAGCGACGCCCCCGAGAGGTCCGCCAGGGCGAGGATCGTGCCGCGCAACCGGCCGCGTGCCAGCTTTGTCCCGCGCAGGATCGCGCCGCTCAGGTCGCTGTTGTTGAGGTTGGCGCCGTCGAGAGTGAGACCCGAAAGATCGGCCCGGCGGCCCGTCTTGCCATTCGAGCGAACCCATTCCTGATGCTCGTGGAGGGCCACGCGCAAGGCAATGGTCGATATCGCGTTCGGGCCCGGACGCGGCGGCTCGCTGCGATCGGCCTTCGCGAGATCGACCCCGGCCAGCTTGGCGCCGCGCAGATCCGCATTCTGGAGCTTGGCGCCGTCGATTATGGCGTCCGTCAGGTCGGTGCCCGACAGATTGGCGCCAGTGAGATCGGCGCCGGCCAGATTGGCGCGCTTGATGACGGCGCCGCTCAGGTTGGCGCCGGCAAGCGAGGCGCCAGCCAGATTGCAGCCGTTCATGCGGGCGCCGGAGCAGATCGCATCATTGAGCAGCGCGGCCTCGAGATCGGCACCCGCCTCGCGTCCCGACGGCAGTTCTGCCTTCGCTCCGCCTGCGGCGTCCGAGTCCTTCCCCGCCGCCATCTTCGTCATCTTGCCCAGGAGCAGCGTACCGCCCCGCAAATCGGCGCCACGCAGATCTGCGCCACGCAAATCAGCGCCGGCAAGCAAGGCACCACGCAGATCGGCGCGGACCAGAATCGCATTGGCGAGGACGGCGCCGGTGAGATCGGCCGCGAACAGATCGCACTCCGTGAGGTCCGCGCCGGCAAGCACGGCGCGCGCGAGCTGCGCGCCCGACAGCTTGGCCGACTTGAGGTTGGCCGCCGCCAGCACAACACCCGACAGATCGGCGCGCGTGAAATCGGCTCGAGCCCCCTCCGTCCGCCGGGCAAGCCAACGTGCATGAGCAGCCAGAATCCGCGACAGGCTTTCCGGCGTCATCCGCCGTTTTCCTCATTACGCCGATCGACGTGGGCCGATGATCGATTCAGCCCTGAATGCGCGGCAGCACGGCCCCATCCAGAATCGCGCCGTCGAGGCTCGTGTTGTCGAGCGTCGCATCGGTGAGCACGGCGCCACGCAGGACGGCACGGGTCAACTTGGCATCGGTGAGATTGGCGCGCAACAGTTTGGCGCTCGTTAGATCGGCCTCGGTCAGATTGCAGTCGACAAGGTTGGCTGACCACAGGCGGCCCGTCGGCTTGCCGTCCGGCCCCTTCATATCGACGGCGCAGAAGCTCGCCTCGCGCAGGACCGCCTTGGCCATTACCGCGCTCGACAGGTTGGCGCCATCGCAGACCGCATTCGACAGGTCGGCGCCGCTCAAGTCCGCGCCGGACAGATCCGTCATGATCAGCGATGCCCCGATCAGCTTGGCGCCGACCAGCTTGGTGCCCCGCAACGTCGCCGCGCTGAGATTGACGTTGCGCAGATCGATCTGCGTGAGATCGGCGTCCGCCAGGTTCGCGCGCACGCCGGAGCGGCCGTCCGACCGGATCCAGTCCTGGTGCTCGTGAAGGGTCTTCTGGATCTCCGTCGAAAAGGATTCGGCCGAGCGCGCAATATTGGCGCCGGTCAAATTCGCCTTCGACAAGTCGATGCCAGCGAGGCGCGCGCCCTGAAGATCGGCGCCACGCAGATCGGCACCGTCCACCACGGCGCCGCTCAAATCGGCGTCGCGCAAATTTGCCGCGGTAAGATTGGCGCCGGTGAAATTGGCGCCTTTGAGATCGGCCCCCGTCATGTTGGCCCGCTCGAGCTGTGCCTTCGTCAGGTTGCACCCGGTCAACCGCGCGCCGACCAGTTCGGCATCGATCAGGATGGCACCGGACAGGTCGGCGCCCGTGGCATTGGCTCGCGCGAGCAGCGCCTTCTCAAGATCGCTACCGGAAAGGTCGACGACCTTGGGCGTCATGCCGCTATTCTGCCCGCCGGCGAGCAATGTCCCACCCCGCAAATCGGCCTCGCGCAGATTGCAGCCCCGCAGCTTGGCGCCGCGCAGATAAGCCCCGCGCAGGTCGGCCTTGGTGATCGTGGCGTTGGTGAGGTCGGCCCGATCCAGGTTGGCGGCGAACAGGTCCGCCTCCGTCAAGTCCGCGCCGGTGAGGATGGCACGCGCCAGGTTAGCTCCGGCGAGCTTGGCCATCCGCAGATTGGCCATCGAGAAGTTCACGCCGTGCAGGTCGGCCAACGCGAAGTCGGCACGTTTGCCGCCACCGCGTTGCGCCAGCCACCGCTCGTGCAGCGATAACACCTGGGCGATATCTTGAGGAGTCAGTGAGGATGAAGCCACAGGAGCCGAGTCCCAGCCGTCCTCGACCCGTTACCGCAGCTGCTGGTTTGACGCGGGCATCGACGGCGCGATGTCCGGGTCGGAGATGCCAAGCTGCGTGAACAATTCCCATACCGCCGCCAACAGACGAAATTCGCCGAAGCGCACGGTCAGCTCGCCGGTCACTACGTTGGCGACCGCATTCCAGTAGTCCGCCTCGGCGTCCAGGAGATCGATCAGGTTGCGCCTCCCGACCTCATACTGCTGGCGGTAGGCGTCGCGTGCAGCAAGCGAGCGTCGCAACTGCTCCTGAAGGATTGGCAATCGGTCGCGGGCGGTGGCAAGTGCGTTCCACGACAAGCGCGTCTCCTGTTCCAGGTTAACTCGTGTCTGATATAGCGTATTGCGCGCCCGCGATACGCGCTCCAACGCCCCGCGTCGACGGGCCACGTCGGCGCCACCTTGATAGAGGTTGTAACGCAGCACGAGTAGCGCCGAAGCGTCGTTGTCCGCGCCGCGGACGCCGTCGAGATTATTGTTGCGGGTACCGCCGAGTTCGAGATCGAGCCGAGGCCAGAAGCGGCTCTCCGCCTGCCGCACTTCCGACGTCGCCGCGTCGAGGTCCTTATTGGCCGCGCGAAGCCCTGGACTGCGGACCAAGGCCTGCTCCAACGCCAGCACGTCGCTCTCCGGCAGATTGCCCGGCTGCAGCGTCGCTGCAAGCTCTTTCGGCGGCTCGCCGACGACCCGGGTGTATCCGGCCTCGGCGTCGCGCAGCCGGCCCCGCGCCTGTTCCAATGCGGCGCGCGCACCGGCAAGCCGCGCTTCGGCCCGCGGCAACTCGGCAGCGTCGCCGCGGCCGACGGCCGGTCCCGACGTCGGCGCGGCCCCGGTTGTCGACACGCCGGCCCTCGACCGGGCCCGTTGGACGATTTCCTGATGGCCGCGAACATTTTCCTGGGCGACGCGGACGAGCTCGCGGTTCCGCAAGATCTCGAGATAAGCCTCGATCGCCGAAACTGCGACCGTGCTTGCCGAGACGCGGACCCGCTCCGAGGCGGCCTGAAAGCGAGAGGTGCTCCGCTCGACGTCGCTCGAGGTGAAGAAGCCGTCGAAGAGAAGCTGCCGCAGGCTGAGCCCGGACTCCGACCGCCACAGCGTCGTCTCGCCACTGCCGTTCAGGCCGGCACGGGCACGCGTCGTCACGCTGTCGGTGCGCTCGACGCCGCTGGCGCCGCGAAAATCAATCGATGGGTAATATCCGGCGCGCGCCTGCCGCACGTCCTGTTCGGCGATCCGCTCATCGTCGCGCGAGATCAGCACGTCGGGATTGTTGCGCAAGGCAGAGCGAACCGCCTCTTCAAGCGAAACGGCCAGGGCCGGACCGGCACCCATAAGGGTCAGAGTTGAAAGTTGCAACAGCAAATATGCCCTTGGCATGCCCCCGGTCGATGGTCTTTCACGGGAATCTCGTGGCGTTTTAACCATTCCAGTTTATGGCCCGAATCTTGCTCAACGCCGGGGTCAATAGCCGCGGCCCACAGGTTCCACAGCATGAATTTGTTCCCATTCCCTCCCTCTGAACCTTTCTAACTGCTTTTCCGAACCGCCGCCACAGGATTTTATGGAGTAACTTCATGACTTTGAGGTTAACCTCTCACTGACAATTCCGTGTTAACCTTAAGCTACAAATAGGATAACCGGCGGGCGGCGTCCCCGAAATGCGCATGAGCTGCTCACATGAATAGCCCCGACGATACGCGCGTCGCGCTCGCCGCGGCCGACCCGGCCGCGGCGATCAAGACCGACCAGACGGCATCGTGGATCGTCGAGCCGCAGGGCCCATCCGATCCGCTGCTCGGCTGCCTGGTCGCCATCGCGGCCCTGCTCGAACGGCCGAAATCGGCGGAAGGCTTCACGGCCGGTCTGCCGCTGATAGATTTGCGCCTGACGCCGGCGCTGTTCGTGCGCGCGGCGGCCCGCGCGGGCCTGTCGGCGGCGATCACCAAGCGCAGTCTTGCCGACATTCCCCGCTATGCCGTGCCTTGCGTGCTGTTGCTCGAAGAACGCGGCGCCTGTGTTCTTACCAAGCTCGACAAGGGACGGGCGGAGATCATCGTTGCCGAAAGCGGCAGCGGCACGACGAGCCTCCCGCTCGACGATCTGGCCCGCGTCTATACCGGCCGCGCGATCTTCGTGCGGCCGGAGCATCGCTTCGATTCCCGCGATGAGGATGTGCGCAGCGAACGCCCATCGAGCTGGTTCTGGGGCACGATACTTCTGTTCTGGCCGACCTATCTCGAGGTTTGCCTCGCGGCGCTGATCATCAATCTGCTGGCGCTTACCGGGTCTCTGTTCGCGATGAACGTGTACGACCGCGTCGTGCCGAACAGCGCCTTCGAGACGTTGTGGGTGCTCGCCATCGGCACCTCCGTCGTGTTCGTCTTCGATTTGGTCCTGCGCACGCTGCGCAGCTATTTTCTCGACGTCGACGGCCGCCGGGCGGACGTGCTGCTCGCCAGCCGCATCTTCGAGCACGTCCTCGGCGTAAAGATGATGGCGCGGCCCGCTTCGGCTGGAGCCTTTGCCAATCATCTGCGCGAGTTCGAGACACTCCGCGACTTCTTCACTTCGTCCACGCTTGCCGCCGTCATCGACATGCCGTTCGCCCTGATATTCATGCTCGTCATCTGGGCGCTCGGCGGCAAGCTCGCCTTCGTCCCGCTGGTTGCCTTCCCTGCCGTTGCCGTCGTCGGTCTCATCATCCAGATCCCGCTCAACCGCGCGGTCACGCGGACCTTCCGCGAGGGGTCGCAGAAGCACGGTCTGCTCGTCGAGGCAATCGGCGGCCTGGAAACGATCAAGAGTCTGGGCGGCGAAGGCCGCACTCTGCGCCGGTGGGAGGGCCTGGTCGGCACCACCGCCCGCGCCGGTGTCACCGTCCGCACGCTCAGCATGCTGGCGATCAATTTTTCGCTTTTGGCGCAGAATCTGGTCTCGATCACGATGATCGTCGTCGGCGTCTACATGATTGCAGGCGGCGAGCTGACGGTGGGCGGCCTCATTGCCTGCACGATCCTGGGCAGCCGCGCGATGCTGCCGCTGTCGCAGATCGCCGCCCTGTTCACGCGCTTCGAGCAGTCGCGCGCCTCGCTCAATGCCCTCAACGCGGTGATGAAGATGCCGGTCGAGCGGCCCGACGGCGCGAGCTTCGTGCACCGACCGGATCTCAAAGGCGACATCGAGCTCCGCAACGTAACCTTCGCCTACCCGAACCAGAAGATCGGCTCGCTCAATGGCGCTACATTGCGCATTCGCGCCGGCGAACGCGTCGGCATCATCGGCCGCGTCGGCTCGGGCAAGAGCACGATCGCCCGCCTGCTCGTCGGCCTTTACGAGCCCC
>JACQDQ010000305.1 GCA_016201015.1 Pseudomonadota bacterium
ACGATGGCGGCGCTGGCGCCGGTGGTCTTTCCGGAAGACCCGTGGAGCATCGTCACGCGCCCGCTGCTGTGGCCGGGCGACCGCCCGGGCTATCCGCTGGGATCGGACTCGCTGGGGCGCGACGTCGCCGCCGGCATCTTCCACGGCGCGCGCGTCTCGCTGCTGATCGGCACGGTGGCGACGCTGACCGCGCTCGGCATCGGCGTCATGATCGGCGCCGTCGCCGGTTATTACGGCGGCTGGATCGACGATGCGCTGATGCGCGTCAGCGAGATCTTCCAGACGATGCCGTTCTTCATCTTCGCCATCGTCATCGTCGCCATCTTCAAGCCGTCGGTGTTCACCATCGTCGCCGCCATCGCCACCGTATCGTGGCCGACGGTGGCGCGGCTGGTGCGCGGCGAGTTCATCGCCCTGCGCAATCGCGAGTTCGTGCAGGCCTGCGTCGCCATGGGCATGGGCGATACCCGCATCATCTTCAGGCAGATCCTGCCGAACACGCTGGCGCCGATCATCGTCACCGGCTCGGTGATGGTGGCGACGGCGATCCTCACCGAGGCGGCGCTCGCCTTTCTCGGGCTGGGCGACCCCAACGTGATGAGCTGGGGCACGATGATCGGCCAGGGCCGCGAGATGCTGCGCACGGCCTGGTATCTGACGGCGCTGCCGGGCATCGCCATCCTGCTCACCGTGCTCGCCCTCAACCTGCTCGGCGAGGGGCTCAACGACGCGCTCAATCCGCGCCTCAAGGATCGCTGAGCATGCAAGCCGACCGCATCCTCGAGCTGCGCAACCTCACCACCGAATTCGCGACCAGCGAGGGCGTGGCCAAGGCCGTCGACGGGCTCAATCTCCATGTCGGCAAGGGCGAGACGCTGGCGGTGGTGGGCGAGTCCGGCTGCGGCAAGTCGGTGACGGCGCTGTCGATCCTGCGCCTGGTGCCCGCGCCGCCGGGACGCATCGCCGGTGGCGAAATCATTCTCGACGGCCGCGATTTGCTGAAACTGTCGGACCTGGAGATGCGTGCGGTGCGCGGCAAGGAAGTGTCGATGATCTTCCAGGAGCCGATGACGTCGCTCAACCCGGTCTTCACCATCGGCCGGCAGATCATCGAGGCGATCGTGCTCCACGAGAAGCTGTCGCGCCGCGCCGCGCGGGCCCGCGCCATCGAGATGCTCGACCTCGTGCGGCTGCCGGACCCGCAGCGGCGCATCGACGACTACCCGCACCGCCTGTCGGGCGGCATGCGCCAGCGCGTGATGATCGCCATGGCGCTGTGCTGCCGGCCCAAGCTGCTGATCGCCGACGAGCCGACCACGGCGCTCGACGTGACGATCCAAAGCCAGATTCTCGATCTGCTGCGCAGCCTGCAGCGCGAGTTCCACATGGGCCTGATGCTGATCACGCACGACCTCGGCGTGGTCGCCGAGACGGCGCAGCGCGTCGTCGTCATGTACGCCGGGCGCAAGGTGGAGGAGGCGCCGGTGCGCGGCATCTTCGCCTCGCCGAAGCACCCCTATACGCAAGGGCTGCTCGAGGCGACGCCGCACGCGCCGAAGGCGGCCGGCACCAAGCGGCGCAAGCTCAACGAGATTCCCGGCGTCGTGCCGTCGCTGTTCGACATGCCGCTGGGCTGCGCCTTCGCGCCGCGCTGCGGCCGCGCGGTCGAGCAGTGCCGCCGCGAGCGACCGGCCGACGCGGCCTTGGCGCCCGGCCATCGCGCGGCGTGCTTCGTTGCCCAGGCAGAGGCGCGATGAGCCCGCCGCTCACGCCCATCCTCAGCGTCGCCGGGCTGGTCAAGCGCTTCGCCGTGCGCGGCGGCACGGTGCAGGCGGTGCGCGGCGTCAGCTTCACGGTCGGGCCGGGCGAGACGGTCGGCCTGGTCGGCGAATCCGGCTGCGGCAAGTCGACGCTCGGCAAGACGGTGATCCGCCTGCTCGACCCCGACGAGGGAACGATCCTGCTCGACGGCGCCGATATCAGCGTCCTCTCGCGCCGCGCGCTGAAGCCGCACCGGCGGCGGCTGCAGATGATCTTCCAGGACCCGTTCGCCTCGCTCAACCCGCGCAGCACCGCCGGCCGCATCATCGAGGAGCCGTTGATCGTCCACGAGGTCGGCGCGCCTGCCGCGCGCAAGGAGCGGGTCGCCTGGCTGATGCAGCGCGTGGGCTTGAGGCCCGAGGCGGCGGGCCGCTACCCGCATGAATTCTCGGGCGGCCAGCGCCAGCGCATCGGCATCGCCCGCGCGCTCGCCATCAACCCGAAGCTGATCATCTGCGACGAGCCGGTCTCCGCCCTCGACGTCTCGGTGCAGGCGCAGGTGCTCAACCTGCTGGGCGAGATCCAGGAGGAGTTCGGGCTCTCCTACCTGTTCATCTCGCACGACCTGTCGGTGGTCGAGCATTTCGCCGACCGCATCCTGGTCATGTATCTCGGCCATATCGTCGAGGCGGCGAGCCGTGCGGAGATCTGGGCGCGGCCGCTGCACCCTTACACGCGCGCCCTCATCGGCGCCGTGCCGGTGCCCGATCCCGACGCCGCCGGCAAGCGGCGCAAGCTGACGGTCGAGGGCGAGGTGCCGAGCTCGCTCAATCCGCCGTCGGGCTGCAGCTTCCACCCGCGCTGCCCGTTCGCGGTCGAGCAATGCCGGCGCGAAGTGCCGCCGCTGCGCGCGGTCGGCGCCAGCGGCCGCCTGGTCGCCTGCCATCTGGTCGAGGGCGATGCCGGCGGCGCCGTGCGCTCGCCGGCCGACGCGGCGGGGTGAGTCTGCCGCATTGCTCTATCATGATCGCGACTTGCCCCGGCCTGTCATTGGATAAATCTACGCTGACTTCATTGATGTATGCGGGATATTGCCATGCGCATGCGAACGGCACCTGACGCCGAGGACTTGGCGGATATCCGCCGCTGGTTCGCACGGCTGGCGGAGTGCGTTCAGGCCGTCGACTACGAAGCCGCCTACAAGCTGTTCGCCGACGACCTGATCGCCTTTGGCACGTTCAACGATTTCGTCGTCGAGCGCCCGATCGTCGTGCGCGAGCAGTGGATGAACGTGTGGCCGACCATCCGCAACTTCCGTTGGCGGCTGGACGGGCTGCAGGCCATCGTCTCAGCGGACCGCTTGAGCGCGGTCGGCATGGCGATCTTCGAGTCCGACGGATTCCACCAAGACGGCGGCACGTTCGAGCGGCGGGGGCGCGCGACGGTCGCCTTGGCGCGCCCTGGGATCGGCGCGCCCTGGGTCGCGCTCCACACCCACATGTCGCTGTTCCGCGGCACGCCCGACCGGTCCTTCGGCCGATTTTCAGGATAAATCGACTCTGACCCCATATACGTGCGTATTGCGGATCGAGGAGATAGGCGTAAGGAGGGGCTCGCCTTTTTCGCCCGT
>JACQDQ010000306.1 GCA_016201015.1 Pseudomonadota bacterium
CGTGTTGCGGCGCTCGACCACGCTCTGCACATGGCCCAGAACTTTGAGGAGCGCCGAGCGTTCGATGGTGAGCTTCATGGGGTGGCGAGAAGGGCGTCCACTTGGTTTGTGACGGCCCGCCGGAGCGGGCTCAGAGGCCCCCGGACCCCCCGGTTGGCCACCCCCCACAAGGCCCGCCGGAGGACGCTTCCGCCGCGGTTTTTTGCAGGGGCGTCAGTATACCAGAAGCGGTTGAAATCAAAATGGGTTTTCGCTGTTCGTCAGACCGAGACCGAGCGAAATCCGGGCCTGATTTCAAGCCCTTGGCGGGCGTCCCCGATGGCGCTTCACCACTCCGGCACGAAGGGTCGCCGCCAACGCGATTTCGATCGCGCGGCGCATCACGACCAGCTCCATCGATGCCAGTTCGCGCGACTCCGAGTCGCCGGTCTGGCCGTCATGATCAGCCAGCATCGCGGCGATCTGCGGTCGCAGATACGGTAGATGGATGAAGCCACAGGGAACGCGGCGCGGCGTCGCCGCAAGAAAGCCGTACATCGTCGCGTTGCAAAGGTAGGTGCCGGCGCTGTTCGATAGGCGTGCCGGAATGCCGTTGTCGAGCAGCGCCCGCTGGATCGCGCGCAGCGGCAGCCGCGCGGCAAGGGCCGGCCCGTCGCGTGCATCAAGCGGCAGGTCCTTGACGCGGCGGCCGGCATTGTCGGGCTTGGCGAAGTCGGCGATGTTGAGCGCGACCCGCTCGAGGCGAATGACCGCCTCGCCGCCGGCCAGCCCCAGACCGATCACGGCAATCGGATCCACCTCGTCGAGCGATGCGGCAATATTCTCGGCAAGCACATCGAGCGCTACCGGCAAGACGCGGCCAACAACGCGGTGCCCTTCGATCCTCTTGCCGTCGAGCCGGCGGGCGACCTCGCCGGACGGATTGACATCGTGGTCGCCGAAAGGCTCGAAGCCGGTCACCAGTACCGCCCGGCGCCGACGGGCGTGGCGGCGGCGACGCAGGGTTCCGAGCGGCACGGCGGCGGGTTGCCGCAGGCGGCGCTTAGGCCTCGATCATGCGGCGGAGAAGATCGATGTCTTCGGAAAAGCCCGAATCCGTCGCTCGCAGCTCCTCGATCTTGCGCACGGCGTGCATTACCGTGGTGTGGTCGCGGCCGCCGAATTTGCGACCGATCTCGGGCAGCGAACGGGCCGTGAGCTGCTTGGCGAGATACATCGCGACTTGGCGCGGCCGGGCGACGGCACGGGCCCGGCGCGGGGAGTGCATGTCGGCCAGTCGAATCGAAAAATGCTCGGCGACGCGCTTCTGGATCTCCTCGATTGTTACTCGCCGATCGTTGGCCCGCAGCAGGTCGTGCAGCACCTCCTGTGCGCTTTCGAGCGTGATCGGCCGGCCGACAAGATTGGAATGGGCAACAATTCGGTTTAGCGCGCCCTCGAGCTCGCGCACGTTCGACGTAATCTTGTGGGCGAGGAATTCAAGCACTTTGGGCGGGATGAGGGCCCCCATACGTTCGGCTTTACTCTGCAGGATGCCGAGGCGCAGCTCATAGGTCGTCGCATGGATATCCGCGACCAGGCCCCAGCCGAGGCGGGAGCGCACGCGGTCCTCCAATCCCTCCAGGTCCGACGGACTCTTGTCGGCCGACAGCACAATCTGCTTGTTCTGATCGACGAGGGCGTTGAACGTGTGGAAGAATTCCTCCTGCGTCGAATCCTTGCCGCTGATGAACTGCACGTCGTCGATCATCAAGACGTCGACGGATCGGAACTGTTCCTTGAAGGACATGATGTCCTTGAAACGCAGCGCCCGGATGAACTGATACATGAATTTCTCGGCAGTGAGGTAGACGACGCGCCGCTGCGGATGACGCTTGCGAATCTGCCAAGCGATCGCATGCATAAGATGCGTCTTGCCGAGACCGACCCCGCCGTAGAGATAGAGTGGATTGAAGGGAACCTTCGCCTCTTCGGCGACACGCCGCGCCGCGGCGGCGGCGAATTCGTTGGATTTGCCGACAACGAAAGAATCGAAGGTGAACCGTGGATCGAGCGGTGCGCTCAGCGCATCCACATCCGCGACGACCACTGCCCCCGCGGCACCATCGCGCTTGCCATTGCCAACGGGCACAACGGCCGCTGTCGGCCGCGCCGACTTCACGCTTTCCACCGTAGACGCACGCGCCACCGGCTGCATGTCGCTTTGCAGTACAATCTCCACGCGCGCGATCACCTTATCCTCAGCCTGCCAAAGAGTGCAAATGCGGTCCGCATAGTGCGAGCGGACCCAGTCGCGCATGAAGCGCGTCGGCACCGTGAGCCGCACCTCGCCATTGTCGATCGTGATCAATGTCAGGGGCTTAAGCCAGCTCTTGAATGCTGCCTCGCCGAGCTCAGCCTTGAGACGGCCCCGGATGCGCGCCCATTGTGCCTCAATGGTCGGATCGACGGTGTTGCGCACGGCGCTATTCCTGGGCCCAGGGGAGGCCGGTGCGTTTCCAACCGTCGACTGTACCGCGATGTTTCGCATCATCATGTGGACCCTCGAATCCGCCCGCCAAGTTATAGCAGCGCGCAAAACCGGCAGCCGTCACCGCGATCGCCGCCGCCTTCGATCTCCCGCCGGAGCGGCAAAGGAAGACAACCGGTCCCTCTCGGCGGACGCCTGCTTGCGCCAGGTCCTCTATGAACCGTGGGTTGGCAATCATCGCCGGGCGATCGCCGCTAGACCAGTTTTGCCACGGCACGCGCGCAACCTTCTTTCCCAATGACGATAGGTCGGGCAACCCGACAAACGTCCACTCGGCCTGCGATCGGCAGTCGACGAGGACGGCATTGGGATCGCCCTTCAACAGCTCCCAAGCGTCGCGCGGCAAGAGGTCGCCGGCATATGCCCCCGAGGACATGGCGCCGGAGCTTCCCGGTTTGCGATTCTCTGTTGTCATCCCTGCATCCGGCCGCGACATTTTCCCCCGAACGGCGCAAGTACAGCGTCTGTAACCGAACCAGTCCGTCGCCGATCGGGACCAAACCCATTCGTGCAATTTGCCTCGCCTGACGAGGCCGACTTCAAGGCCCGCTCCGACCGCACTCCTCCGTCCCGCCTGGAACGATTCGGCTGCAGTCAGCTTGGTGAGAAACGGATACGGATCGTTGGTCGCTCTGTTGACCGGATTTTTGTTCGCGCCTCCCCGTCTGCGCTTGCCGGTCTCTCAAACGCTCACTGTAATCGTGCTGTCGCGCGCGCGCAACATGATCGAAGCACCAACGTGAATTTTTTTAAGAGCTGTGGCCAACATGCGACGCTGTGGTGAAAAAAATCTTC
>JACQDQ010000307.1 GCA_016201015.1 Pseudomonadota bacterium
CGCCGCCCTGGGCAGCCACAAGGCGAGGTCGGGGAAGATCACCAGCACGCCGATCATCACCAGGAGCGTGAAGACGAAAGGGATCGCGCCGATCGCCACGTCGTGCAGCGGGCCGTGGCCGCGCACGCCCTGCACCACGAACAGATTGATGCCGACCTGCGGCGTGATCATCGCCGTCTCCATCAGCAGCACGATCAGGATGCCGAACCACACCGGATCGAAGCCGAGCTGGAACATCACCGGCGCGATGATCGGCGTGCTGGTGATCTTCCCCGACCTCGCCTTGTGGCTGCCCAGGGCGGCGAAGTAGCTGCCGGCATCCCTCATCACATGCGTGAGCGATTGAAAATGACGGCGCCGGCGGACTGCTCGGAATTTTCGCTGCACATCGCGCCGACGCGCTGCTTCAACTGCGGGCATTTCGCCGTCAAGCCCTCCAGGGTCAGGTTCTTCGGCACGCGGGTATGGTGCACGCAGACCGCGCCTTCCGGTCCCCACGCCGCCTCGAAGGCCAGCGACGGATCGCCGCCGCTGCCCTGAACACCGACGCGGTCATAGACATCGATCAAGGTGCCGTTCTCGGTCGAGGGGCGGTCGTCGCCGCAGTAGTCGCCGCGCACCATGTGCACGCAGGCGGCGTGCAACGGCGCCAACTCGCGACCGGCCGGCGTGCTGGACCACGGGTGGTAGCCGAAGCGGACGCATTTGCCCTGGGCACCGGCGGTGCAGACCAGTCGGACTCCGACCCCGCCCGGACCCGCGAGCGGAAAGCCCTGGCGGCGCCCGTCCGGCCCCGCCATGCAGAGATTCTGCCAGCTGCCGTCGGCGGCCTGAAAGAGCAGCGTGTGCAGCCAGACGCGGCCCGTCGCGTCGAGCGGGTCGCGCTCCACCGCATCGATCTTGAGCTTCATGTCGCCCGCGGCGAATTCGAGGTCGAGCACGGCGCCGACCAGCTCGGGGCTGCGCAGCACGCGACCGTCATCGAAGCGCACCTCGAACTGCGTCCCGGCCGCCCGCGCGTCGAGCGCGCCGGCCGCCGCCGGGAGCCCGGCGATCAGCGCGCCGGCAAGGAGTGCGCCGAATGTCCGGATTCGTGCAATCGAGGCGTCCACGGTCACTGCGGCAGCGTCACGTTGCGCACGATAGCGACGCCGAGCCGCGGTTCAACCGCCCGCGCCTCCTTGCCGTCGGATGCGCCGTTGGTGGCGCGGGCCTTATCGGCGACGTCATTACCGGTGATGCCGTTGGTGGTGATGCCGTTCGCGGCCATTTCCGCGCGGGCCTGGTCGGCGACGGCCGCAAGCAAAGCGGCAGCCATGAAAAATGACTTGTGCATGGGTGTCTCTCCTCGGTTCGTGGCTGACTGCGCGACTGCCGTGCCGTTCGATCGCGACGAATATGCGTCGTGATGGTTTCCGGCCGGGCGCAAGCCGCACCTGTTCTTGTTTCAATTGTGTCGGGGAAGCGGGCCGGTCTGCCGCTGACCTAGCGGCGAGCGCCATGGAAATCCGCGCCTAGAGCTCGATGACGATATTCCCTGCAACATCGAGCCTTGCCCGCGCCTTGGGCGGCACGACGCAGGTCGCGTCGTATTCCTCGACGATGCACGGGCCCTCGCGCGGGGTCGCGAGATCGGCGCGGGCGATCACCGGCGTCTCCAGCCAGCCGAGCGCCGGCCCGAAATAGGCCTTCCGCGGCGCCGGCCGCGTCGCCGGCGCGCCGCGATCGAGCCGGATCCGGTCGGGCACCAGCGAGCGCTCCGCCAGGCCCTGGCCGACCACCGCGATATTGACCAGCTCGACCGGCTCCTCAGGACCGGCGCGGTGGCCATAGGTGCGCTCGTGCTCCTGGCCGAACGCCTCCTCGAGCACGGTGATCGCGCGCGCGTCGAGCCGGCCGTCGGGCGCCGGCACGGTCAATTCGAAGGTCTGGCCCTGGTAATGCAGGGCCGCCGAGCGCTTGAGGCGCGCGCGGACGCCGGTGAAGCCGCCGCGCGCAAGTTGCCCGCGCGCCTCATTGGCCAGCGCGTCCCACGCCGCGTTGACCTCGGCGAGATCGCATTTGCGCAGCAGCCGCCTAAGCGTGCGCGAATAATGGTACTCGACATCGGCATAGAGCAGGCCGAACGACGAGAACAGTCCCGGCGCCGGCGGGATGACGATGTGCTTCATGTTGAGCGCCTCGGCCATCATCGCCGCGAACAGCGGCCCGTTGCCGCCGAAGGCGAACAATGCGAACTCGCGCGGGTCGCGGCCGCGCTCGCTGGAGACGGCCTTGATCGCGCGGATCATGTTGGAGGCGGCGATCTGCACCGCGCCGTAGGCGGCATGGTCGAGCGGCAGCTTGAGCGCCCGCGCGATCTTCTCCTCGAACGCCGCGTGCGAGCGCCGGGCGTTGAGCTTGAGCGCGCCGCCGACGAGGTAGTCCGGGTTGATGTAGCCGAGGACGACGCTGGCGTCGGTCACCGTCGGTTCGGTGCCGCCGAGGTCGTAGCACAGAGGGCCTGGATGCGCGCCGGCGCTGCGCGGCCCCACCTGCATCGAGCCGCCGGCATCGATCCACACGATCGAGCCGCCGCCGGCGCCGACCTCGGCGAGATCGATCGCCGGCACCTTGAGGCGGTAGCCGGCGCCGGTGAGCAGCCGCGAGCCGGCCATGATGCCGCCGCCGACCTGATACTCGCCGGCCCGCGTCGCCTCGCCGTGCTCGACCAGCGCCGCCTTGGCGGTGGTGCCGCCCATGTCGAAGGTGATGATCCGGGCGAGGCCGAGACGCTTGGCCAGCGCCTGGGCGCCGACGACGCCGCCCGCCGGGCCGGATTCGATGATGTTCATCGGCCGCTCGGCCGCCGCCTCGGCGGTGGTCAGGCCGCCATTCGACTGCATGAGCAGTACCGGCGCCGTGATCTTCGCCGCGTCGAGCTGGCGGCGCAGCGAGCGCAAATAACTGGCGACGATCGGCGTCACATAGGCGTTGATCACCGTCGTCGAGGTGCGCTCGTATTCCTTGATCTCGGGCAGCGTCTCGAAGCTGATGCAGCACGGCAGATCGGGCGCGCGGCGGCGGATGATGGTCTTGATCGCCTGCTCGTGCGCTGGATTGGCGAAGCTGTTGATCAGGCACACGGCGATCGCCTCGACGCCCTCGGCGAGCAGCTTATCCACCGCGCGCTCGGCGTCGGCCGGATCGAGCGGCACCTGGACGTTGCCGTGGGCGTCGACGCGCTCGTTGACGGCAATGCGCAGATAGCGCTCGACCAGCGGCGCCGGTTTCTCCCAGGCGATGTCGTAGAGCCGCGGCATGCGCAAGTCGCGGATCTCCAGCACGTCGCGGAAGCCCTTGGTGGTGACGAGGCCGGTCTTGGCGCCCTTCTGCTCGAGGATGGCGTTGGAGGCTACCGTGGTGCCGTGGCGGATTTCCTCGACGCCGGCGCCGTTCAGCTTGTATTCGCGGAACACCTCGCCAAGGCCGTCGGCGATGGCCCGGGCATAGTCGTCGACGCTCGACGACACCTTCTTCGTCAGGATGCGGCCGTCGTCGCCGAGAAAGACGATGTCGGTGAACGTGCCGCCGATATCGACGCCGACGCGGAAGGAGGTCATGCCGCGTCGCTACTCCGCCGCTGTCGAAAGTTTCGGCGCGTCCCGCCAGGCCACTTTGGGCGCTTGATAGTTCTTGCGCGCGGCGCGGATTTTCGCGCGCAGCTCAGCGGTCGCTGCCGCATCGACGCGCCAGGCCACGGTGTCGACGACGACGCCGTAATCCGCGCGCGCCGCCTGGGCACTGACCAGCTCGTTGCGCATGTCGCGCAGAACCGCCGCCGGATCGCGCGCGAGCGGATCGCCCCAGCCGCCGGGTCCGGCCAGCTCGTGGCGGAGCACGTCGCCGCGCGTGATCGCCATGGTGAACTTGGCCGGCAATTGCCGGCTCTCGCCGTCGGGGTTCAGCACATTGTTGGACGGCTTGCCCGGCTCCCCGCCATAGAGGCCGTAGGGCCGGAAGGCGCGGCGGTCGGAGCGCACCTGCAGCGTGCCCTCGCCTTCGAGGAAGCGGTAGTCGCGGCGGAACGGCGTGCCGCCGCGGAACTTGCCGGGGCCGGCGCGGTCGGCCATGAACTCGTAGGCGAGGATCTGCAGCGGCTGCTCGGCCTCGGTCACCTCGATCGAGTGCGACGCCATGTTGGCGAAGATGTTGGAGTTGCCGTCGAGCCCGTCGGCCCATGGCCGCCCGCCCCAGGCGCCGCAGGTGAAATCGACATAGATGAACGGCGTGCGGTTGGCGTCGTAGCCGCCGATCGAGATGCCGGTATTGCCGCCGTCGGAGGCGGCGAACACCTTGTCGGGCACCAGCATGGCCATCGCGCCGAAACAGCAATCGACCATGCGGAAGCCGGTCAAGCCGCGCGCCGCGCAGGCCGCCGGCAGCACCAGATTGGCGATGGTGCCCGGCGGCGCGTGCACCTTGATCGCGCGGAAGGTACCCTCGTTGTTGGGGATGCCGGGCGGCAGCACCGAGCGCACCGCGGTGTAGACCGCCGCCTTGGTGTAGGACAGCGTGTTGTTGATCGCGCCCTTGACCTGCGGCGAGGTGCCGGTCCAGTCGGCGGTGAGCTCGTCGCCTTTTTTGGTAATGGTCACGAACAGGCGGATCGGCTTGCCGTACTCGACGCCGTCGTCGTCGATCCAATCCTCGAAGCTCACGGTGCCGTCGGGCAGCTCGCGCAGCGCCGCGCGTGTGACGCGCTCGGCATAGTCGATCACATCCTGCATGTAGAGCTTGACCGTCGGCGCGCCGTGGCGCGCCACCAGCTCCTTGAACTGCTTTTCGGCGATATGGCAGGCGGCGAGCTGCGCGCGAAGATCGCCGAACACCTTGACCGGCAGCCGCACGTTCTTCTCGATGAAGGCGAACAGCGTTTCGTTGCGCTTGCCCTCCTCGTACATCTTGAGCGGCGGGATGCGCAGGCCTTCGGCGTAGATCTCGGTCGAATCCGAGGCGTTCGAGCCGGCGACGCGGCCGCCGACATCGGTGTGATGGCAGACCGTGGCGGCGAAGGCGAGCCGCTCGCCGTTGTCGAAGATCGGCTTGAACACGAAGATGTCGGGCAGATGCATGCCGCCGTCGAACGGATCGTTCATGATGAAGACATCGCCGGCGCGGATGTCGTTGCCGTAATGGCGCATCACCGCCTCGAGCGCGGTCGGGATCGAGCCGAGATGGCCGGGCAGCGTCAGGCCTTGCGCCACCAGCTTGCCGTCGGCATCGGCGAAGGCGGTCGAGTAGTCCATGTTGTCCTTGAGCACGCCCGAATAGGTCGTGCGGAACACGGTGAGCGCCATCTCGTCGGCGATCGAGAAGATGGCGTTCTTGAACAGCTCGAAGGCGATCGGATCGCGGATTTCGCTCATGGACGGGGCCCGTGCGGCAATGACCCGTCGATTATGCCGCCGGCCGTCGTCGATACCAGCGGAATCGCACGACGCCGCGGCTTTACCGCACGCGCCGGCCGATATGCGGGCGCGGCACGGCGCCGCGGGCGCGGCCAAGATGGCGAAGCAGCTCGCGGCCGATGATTTCCGGCTCGCCGGGTTTCATGCACATCGGCGAGAACAGCAGCGCGCCGTCGGCCAGCCGGCCGAGATTCGGGCGGATGCTCGGCTCGCCGTCGTGCAGCTTCTGCAGCAGCCGCGCCAGCGTGATATCGGCGTCGCCGTCGAGCCGCAATTCGACCGCCGGCACGCCCGGCCGCTTGGGGTCGACGACGACGTCGAGCTTCGCGTGGCGCGGCCCGGCGGCCGCCATGATGAGTGCCTCGCACAGCACGAACCACGGCCGCGACCGCGCTTCCGCCGTCATCCCCGCGAAGCGCTGCAAGGCCGCAACCAGACCGATGATCTCCTCCTTGCCCACCTTGCAGGCGCGGCCGATGCCGTGATGCGGCAAGCCGGCGAGCTTGCTCTTGTCGATGAACGAAGACGGCGGAAACCACATGTCGTAGGGGATGTCGAGGTCGAGCGTCTGCAGCGCCGCCGCGGCGATGAGATCGCGCCGGCCGCACAAGATGCCGGAGGCCTGCGGCCCGCCGATCGCCTTGCCGCCGCTGAAGACGACGAGATCGGCACCCTCGGCGATGAAGCGCCGCAGATTTTCAACCGGCGGCAACTGCGCCGCGGCATCGACCAGAACCGGCACGCCGGCCTTGTGGGCGGCCGCCACCACCGCCGGCAGCGGCGGCAGGGCGTTCGGCTGCGCCACGTAGAAAACCATCGCCGTGCGCTCGCCGATCGCGGCGCCGATCTCCCAGGCCTCGGCGTCGCGCACGCCGGCGCCGCTGAAGCGGTCGGGCAGCCCCACCTCGACGAGGCGAACGCCGGCCGTGCGCACCGCATGGTCGTAGAAGTTGCGCTGGCTGCGCACCATCACGACCTCGTTCTTCATGCCGCTGGTATCCGGCAGGCGGTTCATCTTGGCCGGGTCGAGGCCGGTGAGACAGGCCGCCGTGCCGAGCAGCAGCCCGGCCGCCGCCCCGGTCGTCACCAGCCCGGACTCGGCGCCGGTCGCCTCGGCGATGACCGTGGCCGCATGGGCATGCAGCTCTGCCATGTCGACGCAGTGCTGCGAGGCCTCGCGCATAGCGTCGGCCACCTCGGCCGCCATGATGCCGCCGCTCACCCGCGTCGACGGGCCGGCCGCGTTGATGATGGTGCGGCAGCCGAGCCGCTCGTAGACATTCGCCGCGTGGCGCATCGGCCGCACGCTCATTGCAGTTTCGGCGGGCTCTCGCCCATGTCCCAGAATATGCCGGTCATGATCTGCAGCCCCTCGCGCAGGATCGGCGCCAGCACATGCTCGTTGGGCGCGTGCTGCGAGCAGCTCGCGTAGGAATGCGGCACCCAGATCGTCGGCATGCCGAGGATGTCGGTGAAGCAGTCATTGGGCAGCGAGCCGCCGAGATTGGGCAGCACTGCCGGCGGCGCGCCCATCGTCGTCTCCACGGACTTGGCCGCCCAACGCACCGCTGGATGGTCCGGGTCGAGGCGCGTTGCATTCATGACGACGTCCTCGGGCGAGGCCTGCACCTTGACCACGCCGAAGCCGTGGCGATCGAGATGGCGTTGCAGCGCCGGCAGGAAGGTTTCCGGCTTCTTGTCGACGGTGAAGCGGATCTGGCAGCGGGCCTTGGCCCGCGGCGGCACCGCATTGACCGGCCGGTCGGGATTGCCGGTGACCATGGCCAGCACCTCGAAGGTATTCCACGCAAACACCTTTTCGGGCGCGGTCAAGCCCGGCTCGCCCCACCAGGCGTCGATGGTCGGACCGTCCGCACCGGGATCGATCTCGGCATCGGCGAGCGCCGCACGCACCGAATTCGGGATGCGGTCGGGCACGATGTCGCGCGCCAGCACCTTGCCCTTGGCGTCGATGATGCTGGTGATGGCATGCGCCAGGATGACGCCGGGATTGGCCAGCAACCCGCCCCAATTGCCGGAATGGTGGCCGCCCTCGCGCAGATCGACGATCAGATCGAAATTCAGCGCGCCACGCGTGCCCATGTAGATGGTCGGCCGCTGCGGCGCCAGGCGCGGCCCGTCGGAGCCGATGAGCAGGTCGGCTTTGAGCATGTCGCGATGCTGTGCGCAGTACTCGTGCAGGCCCGGCGAGCCGATCTCCTCGCTGGTGTCGATCATGATCTTGGAATTGAAGCCGAGCCGGCCGCGCTCGGCGATGACCATTTCGAGCGCGGTCATGTTGATCGAGTGCTGCGCCTTGTTGTCGGCGCTGCCACGGCCGTAATAGCGATCGCCGTCCTTGGTCAGCGTCCACGGCGAGAGGTTGTTCTTCCACTGCCCTTCGAGGCCGCGGATGACATCGCCATGGCCATAGGTAAGGACGGTCGGCGCCTTGGCGTCCTCGATCCTCTCGGCATGGAGGAATGGGCCGCCGCCCTTCACCGGATTGTCGAATATCTTCGTCTTGTATCCCATGCGCACGAGGCAGGGCGCGATCTCGTCGGTGAGATAGGTGCGCAGGAACGGATGGCTCGCCGGAATCTGGCTTTCCGTCTTGATCGCGACACGCCGCGTCAGATCGCGGATGAAAGACCCGTCGTCGAAATAGGCGGCGGCACGCGTGATCGCCCCTTGTCTGCTCATCGCACTCTCTCCCGTTCAGGCTGTGTCGACGATCACTTTGCCGATGGCGGTCCCGCTCTCCTGGCATTCATGCGCCGCGGCGATCTCAGCCAGCGGAAAGCGGCGGGCAATCGTCGCCTTGAGCCAGCCCTGGCGCAAGGCCGCCCTGATAGCCCCGGCAGCCGCGTGGCGCGACGCCTTGGTCAGCAGTTGACCTTGCACGAATCGCAAGGTCACGCCCTTAAACGCAAACGCATAGTACGGCAATGCGGGCTCGGGTACAGCAGTCGAAGAATAGGAGGCGATGACGCCATGATTCTTGATCAGCGCGGCATCGATCTTGAGATTGGCTCCGAAATCGACCTCGACGATGCGGTCGACGCCGGCCCCGCCGGTCAATTCGCGCACCCGCGCCACCACGTCCTCGCGCTTGTAGTCGACGACATGTTCGGCGCCGCCGGCCGTCGCATGCGCCGCTTTTTCCGGCGAACTCACCGTGGCGATGACGCGAGCGCCGGCGTGCTTGGCGAATTGCACGGCAAAATGGCTGACCGCGCCGGCGCCGGCCTGCACCAGGATGGTCTGGCCGGCGACCGGTCCGTCGGAAAACACCGCGTCATGCGCCGTGCAGGCCGCGACGCCGAAACAGGCGCCGACTGCCGCATCGACGCCGTCGTCGAGCGGCACGGCCCGCTCCACCGGCGTGGCGATCAGCTCCGCGGCCGTGCCGAAGGGTCGGTCGGGCGCGCCGCCATAGACCCAGACGCGCTGGCCGATGCGATCGAACGCGCCGCCCGGGCCGACATCGACGATTTCGCCCGCCCCGTCGAAATGCGGCACGATCCGCGCAAAGGGCATCTTGAGTCCGTTCCAGCCGGCACGCTTCTTGGTGTCGTGCGGATTGACGCCGCTGGCCCTGAGCCGCACCAGCACCTCGCCCAGACCGGGTATTGGATCGGGCAAGGTGCCGACCTGCAGCACCTCGCGCGCCGGCCCCTGCCGCTCGTACCACGCGGCGCGCATGGCGCCGAGATTCCGCGGCGCTAGGCCGCGTGCTCGACCAGCTGCGTCGCCTCGCGCATGGCGGCGACGAAGCGATTCTGGCCGCGCGTGAGCTGGGTCTTGGCGAAACCGAGCAAATCGGGCCCCATATGCGCAAGCTCGGTCGCCGTCGCCAGGGTCGGCAGCGGCGGCATATTGAACGCCGGGTCGTGACGGAAGCGCGGCTCGCGCGTGTGATTGATCGGCACCACGATGCGGGACAGCCGCTGCAGCACATCGTTCGCCACCTTGGCCGATACGGTGCCCTTGCCCACCCGCTCGTAGAAGCGCTCGAGAGCGCTGGCAAAGTGCCGCTGCGCCAGCTTGGCCGGCGACAGATCGAAACGATTGCCGGCCGAATGCTGATATTCCTCGATCGTCGCCGCGAATTCCCGCGCGGTCGCGCGCCAGTCATAGGGCAGGACCGCGGCATTGGCATTGCGCAGCACCGACAGCAGATAGACCTTGATATCGGTCAGCATGACGCCCTTGTCGGCGATCTCGATCGTGTCGTTCTCCGTGTGCCAAGCGATGTTGCCGCAGCAACCGCTCACCGCGTAGTAGTTCTTCTCGCGCCGCAGATCCTCCGGCATGGTCGAGCTCAGCATGTAATCGCTGCTCATGCCGATATTGTTGAACGAGTAGTCGCCGGCGCGATTGGGCCGCTTGGTCTTGCCGTC
>JACQDQ010000025.1 GCA_016201015.1 Pseudomonadota bacterium
GGCGGGATAGTGCGCAGCACCTGGAAGATCGGGTCGAGGCCGCGCAGCGCCCAGACGCTCTGACCGATCAGCACGCCGAGCGCGATGCCGACGCTGGCCGCCAGCGCATAGCCGACCGCGACGCGCTGCAGGCTGGCCAGCAGATGCCAGAACAAGCCCTTGTCGAGCCCCCCCCGATCGAAAAACGGATTGGTGATCAGCTCCCAACTGATGGCCAATACCTTCGACGGCGGCGGCAGGGTGGCGCCGGGCTCGGAGCACAGGAGCTGCCACACGATCAGTACCAAGCCGATCATGATGCTCGGTGGCACGACCTGGCGGGCGAGGCCGCGCAGCGTCGGCATGACGCGCGCGGTCAGCGAGATTCGCCGCAGCGGCAGCGCGACGATCCCAGCCGCGGCGTGGACGGTGCGGCTGGGCGGAACAAGCATGCGGGCGGTCTCGGTCATGTCGGTCTCCGTCGGCTCGGCCGCGTCACGTAAGCTTCTTGATGATCTGGCTGTTGAGGTACGCCGTCGGATCGGCCGGATCGAAGACCTTGCCGTCGAAGAACGTCTCCTTGCCGCGCGAGGTGCCGGTCGGAATCTGGTCGGCCGGCACGCCCAGCGCCTTGGCGGCCTCGCGCCAGATGTCCTCGCGGTTCACCTGGTCGAGGAGAGGCGCCATGTTGGTGTCAGCCGGAATGTTGCCCCAGCGGATGTTCTCCGTCAGGAACCAAAGGTCATGGCTCTTCCACGGGTATGACGCGAAGTTGCGCCAGAACTTCATCAAATGCGGGCTGCTCTTCACCGCGCGACCGTCGCCGTAGACGAAGCTGCCCAGGCTGCGGTCGACGATGTCCTCGACCGGAACGTTGAACCAGGCGCGACGGCCGATGATCTGGCACATCTCGGCCTTGTTCTCGTCCTTGTCGCACCACTGCGCCGCCTCCTGCACCGCCATGACGGCGGCGCGCGCCGCGCGCGGGTTCTTGTCGGCCCAGTCGGCGCGCACCGCGAAGCTTTTTTCCGGGTGATTGTTCCACAGCTCGCCCGTGGTGAGCGCGGTATAGCCGATGCCCTGGTTGACGAGCTGCGCGTTCCACGGCTCGCCGACGCAGAATGCCTCCATGCTGCCAACCTTCATGTTGGCGACCATCTGCGGCGGCGGCACGACGATGGTCTGCACATCCTTTTCGGGATCGATCCCGCCCGCCGCGAGCCAGTATCGCAGCCATAAATCGTGGGTGCCGCCGCGGAAGGTCATGGCGCACTTGACCTCCTTGCCCGCGGCCGTTTGGCGCTTGAAGTCGTCGCGCAACGCGCCGGCATCGAGCTTGGCGCCAGTCGGCAGATGCGCCTTCGCGACCGAGATCCCCTGGCCGTCGAGATTGAGCCGCGCCAGGATGTACATCGGCACCGGCTGGTTGTTCTGTGTGACGCGCCCTATGGCGATGAGGTATGGCAGCGGCGTCAGGATATGGGCGCCGTCGATGCCGCCATTGACCGACCCCAGTACGATGTTGTCGCGCGTCGTGCCCCACGACGCCTGCTTGGCCACCTCGACCTCGGGCATGCCGTGCTTGGCGAAATAACCCTTCTCCTTGGCGATGATCAGCGGCGCCGCGTCGGTCAAGGCGATGTAGCCGAACACCGCCTTCTTCGTCTCCGGCCCGGCACCCTGCGCAAAGGCCCCCGCCGGCAGCGCCGCGCGTGCGGCGGCGATGAGCACCGCGCTTCCGGCGAGTCGCGCCGCACCGCGCAACAACGTGCGCCGGCCGATGGTGGCAACGCGGAACTCGCGGGATATCTTTCTGGTCATGTCGGTCTCCTGGACTGATGGCGGGCTAGACGAATGAGGGGCGTATGGAAGGAAGATCGCGTCGTGGCCGATCGCGCGCGTCTGCGATCGAAGGGGTGAGGCCGGCGAGGTAGCCGACGGTGTCGGCGGGTTCGAAGATGCGGTCGTCACAGAACCGATCCGGCCCCATGGCGATCGGCCGTGACGCGCGATCGAGCGTCCACGGTTCGGCGTGGCGGCCCTCGATCTTGCGGTCGTCGACCGGACACGGCAGATCGAGCATCGCGGAAACCTCGCGGAAGATGTCGGGCCGATAGACCGCAGAGGCGACGGCGGCGATGTCGACGGACTCGTCGATCTGGCCCCAGCGGCGCATCTGGGTCAGCGTCCACTCGGCGTGCGACAGCCAGGGAAAATTGGCGGCGTAGCGGTGGAACACGTTGAAGTCCGGCAGCGTCCGCGGCGGCTCGTCGGGCCCGTATTTAAGCGTCCCGGTCATCGACATGGCGACGATGTCCTCCGGCACGTCGACATAGGCACGGCCGGCGATAATGCGGGCGACCTCCGGACGGTTGGACGGATCGTCGATCCATTGCGCCGCCTCGACGATCGCGGCGATCAGCGCGCGATGGGTGTTCGGATGTCGCGATGCCCAATCGCGCGCCACACCGAGCACTTTTTCCGGGTGATTGTTCCAGATGTCGTAGCTGGCGATGGCGACGCGGCCGATGCCGAGCTCGACGGCCCGCTGGTTCCAAGGCTCGCCGACGCAGAATCCGTCAATGCGCCGCGCCGCCAGGTTGGCGATCATCAGCGGCGGCGGCACGACGGCCATGCGCACGTCGTTGTCGGGGTCGATGCCGGCAGTCGCCAGCCAGTAGCGCAACAGATAATTATGCGAGGAGAATGGGAAGACGACGCCGAGCACCAGAGGCGGCGCGCCGGCCGCCTTGCGCTGATCGATCAAGCGCTTGAGCCCGGCAGCCATCGCCGCAGGCGCGCCAGCGGCGGCCGGAACCAGCCGCACGATCTGCTGGTACAGCGCCTGCGAAACCGTGACCGCGTTGCCATTGAGGTCGAGGCTGAGCGCCGTGATCATGGGCTTCGCCAGGCCGGCCAAGCCGAGCGTCGCGGCGATCGGCATGGCAGCGAGCATCTGGCCGCCGTCGAGCGCGCCGACCGCAACCTTGTCGCGGATGTTCGCCCACGAAACCTCACGCGACAGAATCACGTCGAGGCCGTGCCGACGGAAGAAGCCCTTCTCCTGAGCGACGATCAA
>JACQDQ010000308.1 GCA_016201015.1 Pseudomonadota bacterium
GAAACAGCGGGGGGACGACGCTTTCGAAGGAGACTACGGATCACGAATCGGTTGCGATCGCGAACCGGGATGGGTCGCCCGGCTTCACTTGCCGATGGCGGCCCGAATCTTGCCGAGAATCTCGACGAATTGCGGGCCGCGGGACTTCGCCCACTCCTCCCAATACGGGACCAACGCGTCCCTCGCGGTCTTGACGTCGCCGGCGGATGCCATCGTGACGGAGATGTTCACCTTGGCCAGGTTCGCCATGATGTTCTTGTCATCGTTGATTTGCGTCTCCGTGACCCAGTCGCCGGACGCCGCCGCAGCCTTGCGGATCTTGGCCTGCAGGTCGGCTGGCAGCTTTTTGAGCGACTCCGAGTTGGCGATGATGTAGGTCTGCGAGAAGTTTAGGTTGGGTATGTAGCCGTACTTCAGCAGGTCCTTCCACAGATCGGCGCCGACGCTGCCGGTGATGATGCCGTCGACAACGCCGCGATCGAGCGCCGCAGGAACGTCCGACGGTCCGATGCTGATCGAGCTGCCGCCGAACTTGCGGATGAACTCGGCCTGTTCCGGGTTGGACGTGCGGATCTTGAGGCCCTTGATGTCGGCCAGCGTCTTGATCTCCTTCTTGCCGCTCCAGAGATTTTGTGCCGGCGACACATACATGCCGACAACCGTGACGCCCTTCGTCTCGTAGGCCGCCGCGACATAGGGCGCGACGATCGCGTTGACCTTGTAGAATTCGTCATAGGTCTGGACGAGAAACGGCAGACGCATGATGGCGGCGACCGGAACGATTCCGGAAAAGAACTGATCTTCGCCCATCTGGACGGCATTCTCGCCGACCGCGGCGGCCATGTTCTGGGTGGAGATCTGCAGCGTTCCGGCCAAATGGCGGCGAACCGTGACCTGTCCGTCGGTGACCTTGCCGATCTCCTCGGCGAGCGCGGCCGATGCCCGGCTCGTCGAGTAGAGCGGCGCGGACTGGATCGTGTAGTAGTTCCACTGTTCGACCGCGAACGCCGGCGCGGCTCCGAACAGGCTTGTAGCGAGACCGACAACAGCGGCGAATTTTCCGATTGCAGGCGACAACTGACGCATTTTTTCCTCCCGATATCTTGCCTTCGATTCAGTCAACATAGGCGGTCGACGCGATGTTGCTTGCAGCACCCGGTCGCGTTTTCTGACGCGGCCGATCGTCCTTCTACTTCGCGAATAGCCGGCCCGAGGCCAGGCGCGCGCCCTCGACAAGCGACGCAAGCTTGGCCCAGACCACATCCTCTGCCACCCGACCCAACCCGGCGGCGGTGTCGAAGCCGCAATCGGTGCCGGCCATCACGCGGCGCGGGTCGCCGACCACCTCGGCGACGCGCTCGAGGCGATCGGCGACGACCTCGGGGTGCTCGACGACGTTGGTCAGCGTATCGATGACGCCGGCGACGAGGATCTGGTCGCTGGCGAGCGGAAACTTCTTGAAGCAACGGAACTCGTGCGCGTGCCGCGAATTGGCGAAGGGCAGGACGAAGGCGCCGACATTCGCCTTTCGCAGAATGGGAAGCGTGTCGTCGAGCGGCACGTCGCTGTCATGCGGCGATTCCGAATTGCCCCAGCACACATGCATGCGGACCTGCTCGCGCGGCACGTTGCGGATCGCGTTGTTGATGGCATCCACCACCTTCTCGACGAAATCGAGAAAGACCGAAAGCGGCTTGTCGCCGAAGAACAGATGCCGCTCGAGACCGAGATCGGGGCAGTCGAGCTGCAGCACCAGGCCGTGGCTCGCGATCGCCTCGTATTCGACCTGCAGCGCCTTGCCCAGTGCGACGATATAGGCGTCGTCGCTGTCGTAGTACTCGTTGCGGATCGCGGTCGCGAGAATTCCCGGCGAAGGCGCCGTGATGAACGGCTCGACGAAATTGCCGCCGGATTGCGCGATCGCCTCCAAGAAGTCCACGCATTCGTCGTGGACGCTGTTCGGGTCGGTGTGGCGGATTTCGCCAATCGCCTTGGGCAGGTGACTCTGCACGCCGACGACCGTCATGGCGCCCATCATGCGGGCGCGCATCTGCTTGAACACGGGATAGCGCTCCACGTCGGAGCGGGGCGGCCGCTCCCACGTGCCGCCGAGGCCGCTGAGCCGCTGCCGCAGATGCAGGAAGAAGGCATCGCGCTTCTGTTCGCCGTCGTTGCCGACGTCGATCCCGACCTCGATCTGTTTGCGCACGGCCCAGCGCACCGCGGCCCGGCCCATGGCGGCGATTTCCGCCGCGTCGACCTTTTCGCCGCGATCCCGGCGCACATAGCGTTCCGTAAGTTCGGGCGGCCGGGGCAGACTGCCCGTGTGCGTCGTAAGTATCCGGTTCTCGCTTCTGCGCATGTGGATCGCCTTACGCAATCGCCGGCCAGGATCGAACGCCCACCATCGGCGATCCGGGGGCGTGAACTGTCGTCCTAGCGATGCGCCAAGTCCAATGGGACGGGTCGAGTCCCTTCGCTTCCTGCGCCTCTTCGAAATGCCGCATTCTGTCCTCAAGCGTGGCGAATTCGTAGAGGATGGCGTGTTTCGCCCATCCGGCGACCGACACGTATTTGCGGGCGGCAATGCACCCCGGCGTCTTCGCCATGTCGGGCAGGCGCAGCTGGATGTACCAGCGCCCGATATCGAACTCCCCTTCGACCGTGCGCATGCGCAGGCTGCCCATCTGGATCGCGGGCGCGGACGTCAATCCATGGCGCGGGTCGCGCGGCGCCGGGCCCGTCACCCGGGCCTGCTCCAAGTACACGCCGGTGCGGACGCCGCGGCGCAACGCGAGCATGCTCAGATGCCGCGGTCCGCCGCCGAGATCGGGTTCCAGCACGGAGGGATCGAGAAAGGATTCCGGCGTGGCCGCGCCGACCAGCATAAGATATTGCGTTCCCGAGCCGACATCCTCGTCGGGGCGGGCCAGCACCTTTTCGCGCAGGTGCCGCATCGCGGCGCCGCCGCCGTTGCTCTCGTAGTGCGCCACCCACAGATAGCCGGGCCGTTCCCGGAGGAAGGGCAGATATTCCGCATGCATCCATGCGAGAAATTCGTCCTTTCGGCCGTCCTCGAGGTCGTACCAGGTCGCCCACACCCCCTTGTCCACGACCGGGTCGCCGGCGGCGTCGCGCCGCAGGCCGCTCGCGGCAGCGCGCGACGCAGAATGCTCTCTGAGTTTCGTGCTCGTCATCGCCTAGTACCTCGCTATGCGGTGGTAAATCCGAGGACGATTTTGACGAATGCGCCGGGATCGTCGAACATCGGGAAATGACCGCATTTCGGCATCACCGTCACCGGCGCCATGGACAGGTATTTCTCGAACACCTTGCGGCCGTCGAGGACGGGGCCGTTCTCGCCGTAGACCACGATCGACTTCGATTTCACCTTGGGCAGCGCCTTGGTCAGATCGAATTCGCGGATCGCCCACATCACGTCGATCATGGTCCTGACGCCGGCCTTGTTGCGATCGATGTTCCAGCGCAGCAGCAGCGGCGGCGTCAGCCGCCACAGCCGCGGCGCCACCTGCTCGAAGGATTGCGGCTGCAGGCCGAAGACCTGCTCGACGGTCCACCAGTGATCGCCCCACTCGTCGAAGGTCCGCGTCGGAGTCTCGACGATGAGCAGGCTCGCCATCCGCTTGCCGTAGCGCGCGCCGAGATCGATGCAAATGGAGCCGCCGACCGACGAGCCGAGGACGTGCGCCTGCTTGATCTCGAGCGCGTCCATGAAGGCGATGATGGCATCGCCGTAGTCGCCGATCGTGTAGTGCCGCGCGATGGGCTCGGAGTCGCCGTGGCCGGGCATGTCCCACGCCAGCACGCGATGGCGCTTGGCAAGCGGCGCGATGACGTCCTGGTACTCGTATGCCGACATGCCGTTGCTGTGGAGCAGGATGAGCGGCGTACCTGCGGTACCCGCTTCGAGACAGTGGATCCGGCCATGCGGGGTTTGAACGAAGCGATCGCGCGCTCGGTCGGTTGGCATGATCTGTTCTCTCCGTCGTCCGTGTCCCGTGGCGCTGGCGCTTCAGGCGGCGGCCGACGGACGGGCGATCCGTGGCAGCGGCCCGACCCTAGTCACGCAGCCGGCGTCATTGCTCTCCGCCAGGTCGCAATGTCGTCACGCATATCCGGTGGCCGCGCTGCGCCGGCGCTGTTCGCGGGAGCGGCACGCTTCCTCGACTCGCGGCATGACCTTCGTCGCCATCAGCTCCATCGAGCGCTTGGCCAGGCGCGGGTCGACCCAATCGACCCCAGCATAGACGAGCTCGCCGAAATCCCCGACTTCCTCGCGCAGCGCCAACAGCCCGTCGACGACCTTGTTGACGGAGCCGTGGATCAGCAGCCGGTCGAGGATGTAGTCCTCGGTGAGGGTGTCGTCGGGCTGCTCCCGTGACTCTTTGAACCCGGCATGGCGGTTGGCCCGTTTCAGCTTCGTGAAGAGCTGCCGGTAATAGAACGCATACGGGCTGGCCACGTCTTCCCGGGCGTAGCGGGCGGCCGTCCTGTCGTCGTCGGCGACGAACACGGTGCGCGCGATCCGCCAATCGGCCGGGTCCGCCTCCAGACCCGCCTGACGCTTACCGTCGGCATAGTTCTGCCAGTGTCCGGGCAACCATCGTGACAGCAGGAAATTGGCGGACATCGGATGGAAATCGCGCCGGCCCATGGCGATCACGCCCTTCGAGAACGGCGCGACGACGGTCCCGACGATCTCGGGACGCGGTTTCTGGAAGGGCTTCGCCATGTAGCCGACGCCGAGCTCAAGAAAACTATGCTTGGCCGTCGACACGACGTAGCGATTGCCCGGAATATTGATGTCGTAGGGCGGATCGCGCTGCCAGATTTCGAGGATGACGTCGATCGCTTCCTCGAACATCTTCGTCTTGTCCTCGTTGACGATCCCGAGGGCCTCGCCGTCGGTCGGCAGCGAGCCCGGGCTCACGCCGAGAATGAAGCGTCCTTCGGACAGGTGATCGAACATTGCCGCATGCGCCGCGATCAGGACCGGATGCATCTGCGACAGATTCGACGTCCCCGTCCCCAGCATGATCCGGCTGGTCACCGGAATCAGCGTCGCGAGGAACTGCAGGCTGTTCGTGACGTTCTCGGCGCGGTCGGTCAGGTGCTCGCCGATGAACGCATCGTGAAATCCGAGCTTATCTGCCAGGATGACGGCTTCCTGATCCTCCTTCAGCGTCTGACACCAGTCGCGCGCGATCGGATGAACCGGCATGGCGAAATAGCCCAGTCTCATCGACGCATTTCCCATCGGTTGGCCATTTGCAAACCGCATTCCTCATTGTCGTAGCGAGCAAGGCGGTCGGCGATCTTCCCAAATGCGCGCCGCATCCGCCCGAGAGACCCAAATGTTCCAACAATTTCAAATGCTCGTGCGTCTCCCCGATACGCATCGAATGACCAACTATTTTCTACTTGTAACCACCTATTCTGTCTAAATCGGCGATTTATTTCAAATATTAGAATGGCCAAAAAATCTAGTGTCAAGGCGGAAGCGAACTCGTCTCATCTCGTGGGACGATTATATTGGCCCGGGGGCTTGTTCGCCGTGATCGAATATGACTACCATTCGCAAGCGTCGGGCCTCGATCCCCGCGAGGCGCGCTGGAGGGTAGTGTGCATGGGTAGGGCACGGTAC
>JACQDQ010000309.1 GCA_016201015.1 Pseudomonadota bacterium
CGAGCACGATCCCGCCGGCCGCTACATCGACCCGGCGAGCTGGACCGCGGCGACGCCGTCGCGCGAGGGCTCGTGGTGGAGCGAATGGGTGCCGTGGCTCGGCCGCCACTCTGGCGCGCCGGCCGCGCCGCCGGCGATGGGCGCGCCGGACTATCCGCCGCTCGAGCCGGCGCCGGGCACGTATGTATTGGAGCCTTAAATTAGGCTCTGCTTCGTTGCCTGCGACGGCGAGCGTCGGCCTGCGGATGTCCGGAGATAACGGCTTGCGGGCGGGTGCCCTTGACAGCCCGGAGCCTGTCTCCTATGTCTCTGGCACTCAACAAGGGCGAGTGCTAGCAGCGCCCTGTTTTGCATCTCACAACAGGAGGAATCATTATGAAATTCAATCCCTTGCATGATCGGGTGGTGATCCGCCGGATCGAGGAGGAGGGGCGCAGCCGCGGCGGCGTGATCATCCCCGACACGGCCAAGGAAAAGCCCCAGCAGGGCGAAATCGTCGCCGTCGGCCCCGGCGCGCGCGACAAGGACGGCAAGCTGATCCCGCTCGACGTCAAGCCGGGCGACCGGATTCTGTTCGGCAAGTGGTCGGGCACCGAGGTCGGCGGTGATGCCCGGCAGCGCATGCTGCGCGGCGTCGATATTCTCGCCGATGCGGTGAAGGTGACGCTCGGGCCCAAGGGCCGCAACGTGGTGATCGACAAGTCGTTCGGCGCGCCGCGCTCGACCAAGGACGGCGTGACGGTGGCGAAGGAAATCGAGCTCGCCGACAAGTTCGAGAACATGGGCGCCCAGATGGTGCGCGAGGTGGCGAGCAAGACCTCCGACCAGGCGGGCGACGGCACGACGACGGCGACGGTGCTGGCGCAATCGATCGTGCGCGAGGGCTCGAAGGCGGTGGCCGCGGGCATGAATCCGATGGACCTCAAGCGCGGCGTCGACGTGGCTGTCGCAGCCGTGGTCGAGGAGCTGAAGAAGCGCTCGAAGAAGGTTTCGACCGGCGAAGAGATCGCCCAGGTCGGCTCCATCGCCGCGAACAGCGAGAAAGACATCGGCGATATGATCGCCAAGGCGATGGAGAAGGTCGGCAAGTAGGGCGTGATCACGGTCGAGGAGGCGAAGAGCCTGGAGACCGAGCTCGACGTCGTCGAGGGCATGCAGTTCGATCGCGGCTATCTCTCGCCGTACTTCATCACCAACGCCGAGAAGATGACCTGCGAGCTGGAGAACCCGTACATCCTCATCCACGAGAAGAAGCTGTCGGGCCTGCAGCCGCTGCTGCCCGTGCTCGAGGCGATTGTGCAGTCGGGGCGGCCGCTGCTGGTCATCGCCGAGGAAGTCGAGGGCGAGGCGCTGGCGACGCTGGTGGTCAACAAGCTGCGCGGCGGCTTGAAGGTGGCGGCGGTCAAGGCGCCGGGCTTCGGCGACCGGCGCAAGGCGATGCTCGAGGACATCGCCGCGCTGACCGCCGGCCAGGTGATCAGCGAGGATCTCGGCATCAAGCTCGAGAACGTGACGCTGGAGATGCTCGGCCAGGCCAAGCGAGTGACGATCGAGAAGGAGAACACGACGATCGTCGACGGCGCCGGCAAGAAGAAGGACATCGAAGGCCGGATCGCGCAGATCAAGGCGCAGATCGAGGAGACGACGTCGGACTACGACAAGGAGAAGCTGCAGGAGCGCCTGGCCAAGCTGGCCGGCGGCGTGGCGGTGATCCGGGTCGGTGGGGCGACCGAGGTCGAGGTCAAGGAGCGCAAGGATCGCGTCGACGACGCGATGCACGCGACCAAGGCGGCGGTCGAGGAGGGCATCGTCGCCGGCGGCGGCGTGGCACTGCTCCACGCTGTCAGCGCGCTCAAGAATCTCAAGGGCGACAACCACGATCAGCAGGTCGGCATCGACATCGTCCGCAAGGCGCTCGCCTCGCCGACGCGGCAGATCGCGGAGAATGCCGGCGCGGACGGCGCGGTCGTCGTCGGCAAGCTGCTGGAGCAGAAGAACCCCGGCTGGGGCTTCGACGCCCAGACCGGCGAGTATGTCGACATGATCAAGGCGGGCATCATCGACCCGACGAAGGTGGTGCGTCTTGCCCTGCAGGATGCGGCTTCCGTCGCCGGCCTGCTGATCACGACCGAGGCAATGATCGCCGAGAAGCCGGAGAAGAAGGCAGCCCCGGCGATGCCGCCAGGCGGCGGCATGGGCGACATGGACTACTAGGAAGCAGGCCTGCAAGTCCGGTCGCGTTCCGGACCGAAACGGGAAGGGCGGGTCGCAAGACCCGCCCTTTTTGCGGCAGGGCGACGTGCCGAGGGTCTCAATAAATCGAGCCGTCATGGCCGGGCCGCGCCGAAGTCATCAGACGAAGGCGCGAGTCCCGGCCATCCACGAATTTCGGTTCTGGCAGGCACCTTTGCGGCCGACCCTGAAGTGCTGCCGCCATGATTTCAACGCAGAGGGCGCAGAGACCACTCAGAGGACGCGGAGCCGATCATTGGCGCGCGACCATGTCGCATGCCATGACACTCACTTTGCGGTCTCCGCGTTCGCTCCGCGACCTCTGCGATTAACTCTGGGCGATTGATGATTTCGTGGATGGCCGGGACTCGGCCCTGCGGCCCGGCCCGGCCATGACGGCGAAAAGGCGGAACAATAAAATTGGGCCGGAAAGTCGTCACCCCACCGCCAGCGCCTGGCCGAGATCGGCGATGAGGTCGTCGGCGTTCTCGATGCCGACCGAGAGCCGGATCATGCCCGGCGTGATGCCGATGCGTTCGAGCGTATCGGGCGTCAGCCCCGAATGGGTGGTGGAGGCGGGATGCGATGCGAGACTCTCGGTGCCGCCGAGGCTGACCGCCAGCTTGACCACTTGCAGCGCGTCGAGCGCGCGGAAGGCGGCGGCCTCGCCGCCGACCACCTCGAAGGAGAAGGTCGAGCCCGGCGCCTCGCATTGCCGGCGATAGAGCGCGTAGTCGGCATGGTCCGGCTGGAGAAATCCGAGATAGTGCACGGCGGCAACCTTGCGATGGCGCCGCAGAAATTCGGCGACCGTGCGGGCATTGTTCATCGCCGCGGTCATCCGCAGCTTGAGCGTCTCCAGGCTGCGCATCAGCAGCCAGCCGGTGTAGGGCTCGGTGATCGTCCCCAGGCTCGAGCGCACCTTGCGGATGCGGTCGATCAGGCCGCGTGCGCCGACGACGCTGCCGGCGACCAGATCGCTATGGCCGCCGACATATTTGGTGAGCGAGTAGATCGCCAGATCGCAGCCGAGCGCCAGCGGATGCTGCCACAGCGGGCCGAGGAACGTATTGTCGACCATCACCGGCGGGCGGTAGCCGTCCTCGGCCTCGATGCGGCGCGCGACCGCCGCGCAATGCGCGAGATCGACCAGGCTGTTGGTCGGATTGGCCGGCGTCTCGACGAAGATCGCCGCGATCCGTCCCTGCGCCCGCGCCGCGGCGACGACGCGGTCGATTTCTTCCGGTCGGGCCCCGGCCGGGAAGCCGACCGCGCCGACGCGAAACTGCGGCAGGAAATTTTGCAGCAAGGTTTGCGTGCCGCCATAAAGCGGCTCCGAATGGACGATCACCTCGCCGGGCCGGACGACGGCCCACAGCGCGGTCGAGATCGCCGCCATGCCGCTCGAGAACACCAGCGCCGCCTCGCCGTCCTCCCACAGCGCCAGCCGGTCCTCGAGCACTTCGAGATCCGGGTTGTTGAAGCGCGAGTAGATGAGGCCGGGCGGCGGTTCATTGCTGCCGTCGCGGCGGCCGGCCATGGCGGCGAAGAAATCCTTGCCGTCCTGCGCCGTGCGGAAGACGAAGGTCGAGGTTTGGAAGACCGGAACCTTGAGCGCCCCTTCGGACAGATGCGGATCGTAGCCGTAGCCCATCATCAGCGTTTCGGGCGACAGGCGATGGCCGGCGACCTCGCGCTTGCGGTAGCTGCCGAGCCCGTGCTTTTTCATGGGGACCCTCCGCTCAGCTCTTGCCGGCGCGGCGGCGGAACTCGGCCAGTATCGCGGCATCGCCGGGGCCCGCCTGCTGCGCCCAGGCGTCGATCGCACTGGCGGCCGATCGCGCGAACAACGCGGCCAGATCGCCGCCGATTGCGCTGGTGATGACCACGCCGTTGGCGCGCATGCGGGCATAGTTTTCGGTCAAGCGCGTCTCGATGAGCTGCCACTGATGGCGCTCCGTCTCGGCCGCGGCGTCTTTTACGGCCTGCTGCAGCTCGGCGGGCAGCGCGTCGACGACGCTGCGGCGCAGCGTCGCGATGCTGAGCGGCATCGCGTAGTTGATCTCGGTGAAGTGGGGCAGGAACTCCCACAGCCGGCGGCCGGCGCCGCCGTCGCCCGAGGACAGCACGGCCTGCACCGAGCCGTCGCGCAACCGCGGCATCGCGTCGGCAAAGGACAGCAGCGTCGAGGCGGCGCCCGCGGCCTTTAGCACGGAAGCGCTGGTCGCGTCATAGGTGCGGATCGACAGGCCGGCGAGATCGGCCGGCGCCGTGATCGGCTTCTTCGCCCAAATCCCCGAAGCCGGCCACGGCGTGGCGAAGAGCAGGATCTGATCCTGGGCGGCGAGCGCCTTCTCGTAGGCCGGACGCGTCACCTCATAGAGCAGCTTCGCCTCGGGGATCGTCACGGCGAGGAAAGGCAGCGCCGATACCAGGAAGATCGGGTGCGTTTCATTGAGCGCCGGGGCGAAGGCATCGGCGGCCGGCACGCGGCCAGCGGCAACCGCCTTCACCATGTCGGCGGATTTCAACCCCATCGCGGCATCGAAGCTAGGCGTGACCTCGATGCGGCCGCCGCTCGCCTGCTTGAGCGTTTCGGCGAAGTGGCGCAGCCCCTCGCCGGCCATCGCGCTCGCCGGGTATTCGGTCGGCACGGTCCAAGCGATCGGCTGCGCCGCCGCGGGGAACGCGACGAGAAGCGCGAGGAGGGCAACGACGAGTCTGCGCATGTGGTCACTCCTTGGGGCCGAGGTCATCCTACGTTGCTCCGTACCAGGCGCGCCAGCCGCGCACCGCCGGACCGCCAGCCGGGCGGGCTTCATGGCGTCGGTCGCGGCCGGGCATCGTGCTTTCATGGATATAGTAAAAATATATATTGTATATATTTATATTAAATGACATGGTCATGTAACACGTAACCATGTCAGATCGTTATGAATGAGTTTCCAGCCCGGGACGCTGCGGGCACGCTGCTGTGGCAGGCGGCCAATGCGTGGCAGCTTCGGTTGCGGCGGGCGCTCGCCCCGACCGGCGTCAATTTCGTGCAATACGCCTTGCTCGCCGGCCTGGCCGAGCTCGCGCGGCAGGCCGGCGATGTCACCCAGGTGCGGCTCGCCCGTCACGTCGGGACCGACGCGATGACCGCCTCGCAGGCCTTGCGTGGCCTGGCGCGGCGGCGGCTCATCGCGCGCCCGGTGCTTGCCGCCGATCCACGGGCGCGGGCGCTGGAGCTGGCGCCGCAGGGCGCCGCGCTCGTGGCGACGGCGGCGCCGCTGGTCGCCGCGGCCGAAGCGCAGTTCTTCGCCGGCCTCGGCCCGGAGCGCGCGCAATTCGCCGTCGCGCTCGGCCGCCTCATCGGCATCCGCACCCGCGTGCGGGTGGCGGCGGGGCAGCGCGATGCGCCGGCCTAAGTCGCCGCCAGCCGCGCCACCGTCGCGCGCTCGACGGCGGCGGCGGCAAGGGGATCGACGTGCAGCGCCTTGCGGATCATGTGCAGGAGCTGAATCTCCTCGAAGCTCACGCGGCGGTCGATGGCGGCGATCTCGCAGGCGAGAAGATAGGCCGTCTCGCGCAGCTGGTGCGGCAGCGCCTCGGCGATCATCGCCAGAATGCGATTGAGGCCGTCATTGGTGCTGAGAATGACCGCGCATTCCTTGGCCGTGTCGGTCAGCTGGCCGACGTCGTAGCCGAGGAAGGCGGGCAGAGACTTGACGAGGCGGCCGATCTGCCCAAGTTCGATGTCCTTCATGTCGCGATCGACCGCGGCGGCCATGACCATCGTGTAGATCAGCGCGGCGTGGTGCGAAATGGCCGGGTGTTGGTTGGACATCGCCTCTCCTCTGCGCACGGGAAATGTCGCGCGACTCTAGGGGACGCGCCCGTTGCGTCAAGCGGCAATTCCGCCGACCGGCCGACAATCCAGGCGGGCCGTTGCGTTGCCGCTTCGCGTCGCTCGCCCCGGCCGCGGCAGCGTGGTAATATTCGGTACACGGATGAATTGACCGGGGAGGCGGGCGCCATGGCCGTCAGCGCCAACTTGACGAAGCTCATCGACGCCGCGGCGCCGTTCTGGGCCGGCGAGGCGGAGGTGTTCCAAACCTATTGGGACTGGCCCCGGCGCAGTCGCGAGACCGACCGCAGATGGCTCGCCTATCAATGCTCGAAGGAAGTCTGGGGCTCCGGCCTGGCGCCGCTCGACAAGGGCATCTTCCTCGGCCCGGCTGAGGAGCTGATCGCCGCTTTTCCGAAGATCGACACCGAGATCGACCGCCACAAGGTGCTCGACATCGCCGAGGGGCTGTACGCGGAGTTCGCGCATTACTGCGCCTTCGCCGACGCCTATGACGCGCTGGCGCTGCCCGGCGAGCCGAAGCTCACGCCGCACATGGTCAAGATCGCCTGGAAGGAAGATCGCGACTTGACCGAGCTGCGCTTCGCCCATCGCCGCGAGCATCCACGGCTCGGCCAGCGCGCGACGCATTTCACCGAGGGCGGCTATTGCACGCTGTTCTCCGCCGGCATGACGCTCAAGGATCGCGCGTCCGGCCCGCATGGCCGGGCCAACGCGCTGATCGCCGAGGCCTGCCGCAAGGTCTATGACGACGAGTTCGGCCACATGCTGAAGGGCATCGTCGGCCTCGATGGCGAGGGCCTGACGGAGGCGGAGTGGAAGCTGCTCGCCGACATCTCGATCGCCCAGCTCAAGGCGCGCATCATCATGCGCAACGCGCAGTTCAGCCGCCCGCTGAGCGAAGCGCGCGTCCAGGAAATCTTCGCCGGCGCCTGCGCGCCGATCGAATTCGACTACGAGCGGGCGAAGCTGGCCGCGTGAGCCGTGGACGCCGCCGCGATCATCGCCGCGCTCGGGCTGCGGCCGCATCCCGAGGGCGGGCATTTCGTCGAGACATTCCGCGATCCGGCGCCGGCCGGCGGCCGCGGGCATTCGACCGCGATCTACTATCTGCTGCGCCAGGGCGAGCGCTCGCACTGGCATCGCGTCGACGCGGTGGAAATCTGGCATTTCTATTCAGGCGCGCCGCTGGCGTTGTCGCTCTCCTCTGATGGAAAGAGATCGGAGACACATCTGCTCGGAAACACTCTCGCGCGCGGCGAGCGGCCGCAGCTCGT
This sequence comes from Pseudomonadota bacterium, assembly GCA_016201015.1. GTDB lineage: Bacteria > Pseudomonadota > Alphaproteobacteria > CACIAM-22H2 > CACIAM-22H2 > JACQDQ01. Next base: position 7,360 of record JACQDQ010000309.1, read on the forward strand.
GGTGCCGGCGGGAAGCTGGCAGGCGGCGGAGTCCACCGGCGCCTGGACGCTGGTCGGCTGCACCGTGGCGCCCGCCTTCGAGATGGCGCGCTTCGAGCTGGCGCCGCCGGGATGGGAGCCGGCGCGATGGCGAATCAGACGCCCTGCCCGGCATCGGAGCCGGCGCGGGCGTAGCGCCGTTGCATCGCCAGCACGACGACCAGCGCCACGGCGATGACGAGGAACGAGAATGCCGTCGTCAGCGTGCCCAAGGCATAGAGCACGGGCGTCGTGACGTTCGTCGTCATCGCATAGAGCTCAAGCGGCAGCGTGTTGAACGTGCCGGAGGTGTAGAGGCTGCGCGCGAACTCGTCATAGGACAGGGTGAAGCCGAACAGGCCGACGCCGACCAGGCTCGGCAGCACGATCGGCAGCACGACGAAGCGGATCGTCTGCCAGGCCGAGGCGCCGAGGTCGCGCGCCGCCTCCTCGTAGCTGCGGTCGAAGCGGTTGAACACGGCGAACATGATCAGCAAGCCGAAGGGCAGGGTCCACGACAGATGGGCGCCGAGGCCGGAGCTGTACCAGGCCGGGTCCCATTGCAGGATGCGGAATTGCAGGCCGATGCCGAGGCTGACCAGCACCGACGGCACGATCAGGCTGGCGATCGCCAGGTAGAAGACGATGCCGGCGCCGCGGAAATGCTTGCGGAAGGCGAGCCCGGCGAGGAAGGAGAACACCACGGTGACGATCATGACGACGCTGCCGAGGGCGAGCGAGCGGCGGAACGAGCCGCCGAAATCGCCGACCAACTGCGTCTCGAACAGGTTGCGGAACCAGTTGAGCGACGTACCCCGCATCGGGAAGGTGAGGCCGCCGCCCGGCCCCTGGAAGGACAGGATGATGATCGTCGACAGCGGCCCATAGAGAAACAGGATGAATAGGCCGAAGAACGCGGCCAGGGCGTAGAAGCTGCGCGGCCGCCGGCTGCCGGTCACGGCCTATAGCTCCTTGCGGATGTCGACCAGGCGCATCATCGCGCCGACCGTCACCAGCACCAGCAGCAGCAGCACGACCGCATTGGCCGCCGCGGCCGGGTATTGCAGCAGCGACATCGCGTTGAGCATCATCAACCCGACCGAGGCGCTCTGCCCGCCGCTCATCAGCCGCACCGTGATGAAATCGCCCATCACCAGGGTGACGACGAAGATCGAGCCGATGGCGATGCCGGGCTTGCACAGCGGGACGACGACGTTCCAGACGATCTGCGCGCCGCTGGCGCCGGCGTCGCGCGCCGCCTCGATCAGCGCGCGGTCGATGCGCATCATCGAATTGAAGATCGGCACCACCATGAACAGCGTGTAGAGATGGACATAGGCGAGCACGACGGAGAATCCGGAGAACAGCAGGAATTCGAGCGGCGCATCGATCAGGTCGAGCGCCATCAGCGATGAGTTGAGCAGCCCGTTGCGGCCGAGAAACGGAATCCACGAGATCATGCGGATGATGTTCGAGGTCCAGAACGGGATGGTGCAGAGCAGGAACAGCACCATCTGCCAGGTCGCCGTGCGGACGTGGAAGGCGAGGAAATAGGCGACCGTGAAGCCGATGCCGAGCGTCAGCGCCCAGGTGATCGCGGCGAAGCGCAGTGTCTGCAGATAGGTGCGCCACGTCACCGGCGAGAACAGCAGCTCGTCGTAGTTGGTCAGGATGAAGTCGGGGATGACGCGCACCGTGTCGTAGTCCCAGAAGCTGACCACGACGATGGTGGCGACCGGCACCACCAGGAACGCCAGGAACACCAGCGACAGCGGCGCGACCTGGAGATAGGGGGTGAGGCGCGCGCGGGTCATGGCAGGCGCACGGCCAAATCGCCGCAGGCGGCCTCATGGTTCGAGACGGCCGCTGACGCGGCCTCCTCACCATGAGGCCTTTCTCTTCGTTCCTCAC
>JACQDQ010000343.1 GCA_016201015.1 Pseudomonadota bacterium
GAATTGCGTCAGGGCGCCGGTGAGCAGCGTGGCAAAAGCCACGCCCATATTGCCCCACACGCCGTTGACGCCGATCGTGCGGCCGATCTTGTCGGCGTGCGCCACCAGCATCGCCGTGCCCACCGGATGATAGATGGCGGCAAACAGCCCGATCAACGTCAGACCGGCGGCCAGCATCGCCGGCGAAGCGGCAAATCCGGTCAGCACCGTCGCCGCGCCGATCCCGAGGAAGAATACGGCCATCATGTTGCGGCGGCTCCACATGTCGCCGAGCCAGCCGGCCGGCAGCGAGCCGGCGCCGAAGGCGATGAAGCCGCCGAGCGAGAGCGCGAGCAACTCGCCGTAGCTCAGGCCGAACTCCCCCGCCATGCCGATGACGGCGGTTGGAAAGATCAGCATGAACATGTGGTCGATGACATGCGCGACGTTGATGAAGGCGACGACCCTGCGCGACGACGACATGCGTTTGCTTCCCCGGTTCGTTCGAGCGGTATTGTTCTGCGGCATCATCATAGCCGTAGCGGACCGGCGCTGTCGTGCCGCACGTCGCCGTTTTCCGATTGACGGCAGCCGGCGGATTGACTCTAGTGCGCGCCGATGATTGGCGCGCCCCACGCCCGACACCCGAGAGCAGGCCGCCGGTGACCGCGGCGGAGTCGATCGTCATCGTCGGTGCCGGCCAGGCCGGCGGCTGGGTCGCGGCGACACTGCGCAATGAAGGCTTCACCGGGCGCGTCGTGCTGGTCGGCGAGGAGAGCTATGCGCCGTATGAGCGGCCGCCCTTGTCGAAGAGCCTGCTCGCCGGCGAGCGGCCGATCGAGAAATGCTACATCAGGCCGCCGGTTTTCTACACCGAGCGCGACGTCGATCTCCGCCTCGGCACCCGCGTCGAGGAGATCGACACCGTGCGCCGGCGCATCGCGCTGTCCGATGGCGAGCGTCTCGCCTACGACAAGCTGGTCTTCGCCACCGGCGCGCGCGTGCGCCGGCTGAAGCTGCCGGGCGCCGAGTTGCCGGGCCTTCACTATCTGCGGACGATCGATGACTGCCTGGCGATCCGCGCCGCGCTCAAGCCCGGCGCCCGCGTCGTCCTGGTCGGCGGCGGCTATATCGGGCTCGAGGTTGCGGCGACGGCGCGCAAGCTCGGCTGCGCCGTCGTCATCGTCGAGATGCAGCGCATGGTCATGGCGCGCATCGTGCCCGAGGGCATCAGCCGCTACCTGGCCGAGCTGCATCGCGGCCACGGCGTCGAAATCCTCACCGAGGTCGGCGTCGCCGGCTTCGAGCGCGGCTCGCCGCTGCGCGTGTGTTGCGACGGCGGCCGCAACTTCGACGCCGATCTCGTCGTCGTCGGCGTCGGCATCGAGCCCAATGTCGAACTTGCGCGGGCGGCGGGAATCGCCACCGAGGACGGCGTCGTCGTCGACGAGTTCGGCCGTTCCGCGGTCCCCGGCATCTACGCGGCGGGCGATGTCGCCCGCCATTTCAATCCGCTGCTCGGTCGGCACATCCGTCTCGAATCCTGGCAGAACGCCCAGAATCAGGCGATCGCCGTGGCGCGCGGCCTGTGCGGCAAGCCGGTCGCCTATGGCGAGGTGCCGTGGTTCTGGAGCGATCAATTCGACCTCAAGATCCAGATCGTCGGTCTGCCGGAGCGCTGGGGCGAGGTCGTCTTGCGCGGCGACATGGCAGCCAACCGCTTCACGGCGTTTTCCTTGGCCGACGGCATCGTCAACGCCGCCATCGCCGTCAATACGCCGCTCGACATCCGCTTCGCGCGCAAATTCATCGCCGAGCGCCAGCGGTTGGCTCCAAGCGCGCTGGCCGATCCGCAGATCCCGCTGAAAACACTCGGATAAGGGAGCCAGTTCGGCGTTCTCTCGCCCTCCGCCCCGACGGCATTCGGCATTTCCCTTTGTGCATGGAATTCAGTATTATTTACTGTGAGTGGAGACGGCCGCACGCGGGCCCGATGGCCGGCGTGACGGCCGGCCCCGCCTCTCCTAGAATCGGCCGGCACGGAAGGGAGTTCTTCCCATGGCAGAAGAGTCTCGTTGGGCCGCCAAGCCCTTTCACGGCTACGTCACGAGCCGCCCGCTCAAGGAGGACGAGGAGCTGACGCATGTCGAGCCCGGCACGCCGTGCGGCGAGTATATGCGCCGCTTCTGGCAGCCGGTGGCGATGTCGGCCCAGCTCAAGGACCTGCCGGTGGCCATCCGCATCCTCGGCGAGGACCTCGTGGTGTTCCGCGACGGCAGCGGCCGGGCCGGCCTGCTGCATCGCCATTGCGCGCATCGCCGCGCCTCGCTCGAATTCGGCCGCATCGAGGAGCACGGCATCCGCTGCTGCTATCACGGCTGGCATTTCGACGTCGACGGCACGATCCTCGAGACGCCGGGCGAGCCGGCGAACAGCGAAATCCGCCGCAAGATCTGCCAGGGCGCCTATCCGTTGAAGGAGATCAAAGGGCTGATCTTCGCCTATATGGGCCCGCCCGACGACATGCCGGATTTCCCCTATTTCGACTCCTTCGACATCCCC
>JACQDQ010000344.1 GCA_016201015.1 Pseudomonadota bacterium
AGCGGCCAGACATCGGCCTTCTGGTAATATTCCTGCTGCGTCAACCCCCAATAGCGCACCGCCTGCGTCGGCCCGTCGCCGCGCTGGCCGGCGGGCTCGTAGAGCGGCTTGTTCTTCATTCGCGGATAGCGGCAGGCGCCGACCGCATTGTAGGCCTGATCGACAGTGCTGATATGCGGCCACACAATGCCATAGACCCCGAGATCGAGCGCCTGCTTGGCGTGCCATTGGCCTTTCTCGCCGCCATTTGGCGGGATACGGACGATCGGAGTGACGGCTGGCGCGATTGAACCGGACCGAGCGATCTGTCCCCGATTCAGCATGTACTGCAGCGAATCCCGGAGCGCGCGGATGTCGAAGGGATTGTGCTCCATCTCAATTACTGTTCCGTCATACTTGCTCATCGAGATCGCGACCGCCGACTCGACGTCCGCCGGAGCGAAGCAGCCGAACGTCGGCCGGCCCTGCTCCAGCGCGCGAATGACTCCATTAAGCCTCGGCAAGTCAGCCATGCTGTCCCCCTATCAATTTGCCGGCGTCACGAAAGCCCACGCTGTTTGAGGACGGCGTCGAGTCGGCCAAAAACCCTACGCGCATTGCCCTCGAAAATTTTCGTCCGGTTCCTGGCGCTCAATGCCGCAAGTTGGTCGATATAGCGTTTGGTGTCGTCGAAATAATTCCCTGTCTCTGGATCCACGCCCTTGACCGCGCCAACCATCTCCGACGCGAAAAGAATATTGTCGATCGGAATCACTTTGGTCAGCAATTCTATCCCCGGGAAGTGATAGACGCAGGTATCGAAGAACACGTTGTTCAACAGGTATTCCGCAAGCGGCGGCCGTTTCATGTCTTGTGCCAAGCCGCGATAACGTCCCCAGTGATAAGGAACCGCACCCCAACCATGCGGGATAATGAACTTCAAGGTCGGAAAATCCTTGAAGAGGTTGGCGGTCAGGAACTGCATGAACGCCGCCGTGTCGCCGTTGATGTAATGCGCGCCCGTGGCGTGGAAGCACGGATTGCATGATGAGCTGACATGCACCATTGCCGGCACGTCGAGCTCGACCATCTTTTCGTAGAACGGATACCAATAGCGGTCGGTCAACGGCGGGTCGCGCCAGTAGCCGCCCGACGGGTCGGGATTGAGATTGCAGCCGATGAAGCCCAGCTCGTTCACGCAGCGCTCAATTTCCGGGATGCAGTTCGTCGGTGGCACGCCCGGCACCTGCGGCAGCTGGCAAACGCCGATGAAATTCTTGGGATAGAGCGTGCACACGCGGTGGATCAGGTCATTGCAGACCCGCGCCCATTGCGCGCCGATGGCGGCGTCGCCGACGTGATGCGCCATGCCGGAGGCGCGCGGCGAGAAAATCGTGACGTCGGTGCCGCGCTGGCGCTGAAACTTGAGTTGCGCGCCGTCCAGGCTCTGCCGGATCTGGTCGTCGCTAATCCCGAGATCGATGCTCGTCGGCCGCCGAGAGCCATCGGCTAGCCCGGCAAGCTGGCGGTCGCGGAAGAGTTCGAGCTCGCGCGGCGCGGTCGTGTAATGCCCGTGGCAATCGATGATCATGGAGAACGCCCCCTGTTGCAACTCGCGTAACCAGAGTGCCGCCAATCTGCTGCATCCGGCGACTGAAGACCCGGTATCGCCCGCATGGCTAGAATTCTAGCGGCCAAAGATGGCTTCGGGCAGAAACGCGGACACCGTCACGTTGGGAAGGTCGACCACGTTACTGATGCGCAAATCCACCGCCACGCTGCAGATCACATAGGCCTGCTCGCGCGTGAAGCCGCGTTCCTGAAGAAGGTCGATCATGTGGATCAGCGCATTGCGCGCAGCGAGAGTCAGGTCCTCGCCCTCCTGGGTGCCGTCTTCGCGCACGGGCATTCCCGTCGTGGCGATGAAGTTTTGCGGCGCCGCCCATTCCGGCGCGGTGAAATATCCGGGATGGGCAAATCGCGGCCAGCGGATGTTGCGCCGGGCCGCCTCGCCGCGGTGAACGCGGAAACGCACCGTCGCGGTGGCGCCCATCTCGATCGCGCTGACGCAAACCTCTCCGTCACCCTGGGCGTAGTGCGCATCGCCGGTCGAATAGAGCGCACCCGGGACGCTCACCGGGATCATCAACCGTGAACCGCGGGTAAGTTGCTTGGCATCGATATTGCCGCCGTTCTCGCGCGGCGGCAGAGTGCGCAACCCTTCGGACGCGATCGGTTCATTCGCGGGCACGGCGTCCCGGGGATCGGGCGGGGAAGCGAACCCGCCGCGACTGCGCAGATCGGCCTCGCGGCGTGACCACTCCTGGAGCTGCGCGCGGGACGGCGCCAGACCAGCCGTCCCCATGAACGAGCCGTCCGGGATGCGCACGCCCGGAATTTCTGGCGAGGTGGCCCACCCATCCTTCATGTGCCAATGGACAAGGAAGCTGCCGGGAAACAAGTCGCGCAGAAATCCCGAGCCCGGATGAAATCGCGTCCAGCCATGCGGCTGCGCGACGATTTCGAGATATTCGATCTCGAGCAGGTCGCCGGGTTGGGCTCCCTTGACGTAAACCGGCCCGGTCAGGGGATGGCCGGACTTGGCGTCCTGTTTGGCAAGGTCGGAGACAGTGGTTTCGGGACGAATCTGGCCGTCGCGCGCATCCCTGGTTTCCAGCACCAGCTCATCACCCGGACCGATCTCGATGATGGGTGGGATATCGGGATGCCAGCGATTGTGCCCGGTGTGCGGCTCCTGCTTCAACCGCTTGCTCCGGTCGATTTTTACGACCTTCATCCGCCGTCTCTCTCCCCTTGGCCTGCGTCTCAGAGCGCGCGCATCGCCTTGTCCAGGCGTTCGAGGCCGGGACGGAACGACGAAGGCTCGCCAGCAAAGGTCAAACGGATGAACCCCTCGCCACGGGAACCGAATTCGGTGCCGCTGCGCACGGCGACACCGTGCCGCATGCAATGTTCGGTCAACTGCTCGGAGCTGAGCGGTACATTGACGCGCACAAATACGTAAAAGGCTCCTTCCGGCTTCGCGCAGTGCAAACCCGGCATCGCGTTGACCATGCCGCACATGAGGTCGCGGCGGCGCGTATATTCGTCCAGCATCCGGCCGGGCCAGTTGGTTCTCTGGGTGAATGCGGTAACCGCGGCGAGCTGCGCCATCGTGTTCACGTTGCCGAGCGTCGTGCGATGAATCACCGCCGCTGCCCGGAGGAGGCCGCCGCGCGCGGCAACGTAGCCGACGCGCCAACCGGTCATGGCGAAGGTCTTGGAGCAGGTATTGATAACGATCGTACGATCAGCAATCTCCTCGAACCGCGCGGCCGAAATCATCGGCCGGTTGTCGTAGACGAGATGATCATATGCTTCGTCGGAAAGAAGCAGCAGGTCGTGACGCCGTACGAAATCTACCACCGCGCGCATCTCGGCCTCGGTCAGCACGATGCCGGTCGGATTGACCGGATTGTTCAGCACAAACATGCGCGTGCGCGCGGTGACGGCGCGCTCCATGGCCACTATGTCCAACCGCAAATCGGCGGTCCACGGTACGAACACCGGCACGGCGCCAATGGACAGGGCCACGTCGCTGTACAGCGAGTAGGTCGGATCGTGCAGCAGCACTTCGTCGCCCGGATCGAGATAGGCCAGCATTCCGGCATAGATGCCCGATGCGGCGCCGTTGCTGATGAGCACGTCCTCGGTCTTGAAGGTTCCGCCGCCCAAGGTCGACAAATCTGCGGCGACGGCGACGCGCAACTCGGTCTCGCCCATAGGCGGCGAATAATGCGTATGGCCAGCGCGGATCGCGGCGATTCCCGCCTCGCGAATATGATCCGGCGTATCAAAGCTCGGGTCGCCGCTGGCGAGCGACACGAGATCTTTTGGCGGGCGCGAGAGTTTTTTCGCACGTTGCGACTGACCCAGCCGTTCCACCGCCTGGGAAATTCTGCCCACGGGCTTCTTCCCCTGCGCGATCAACGACGTCGAATCCATCGTTGCTACTCCTCGCAAATATTGTCTGATAATCTTGACTGCCTAACTTGCCGACGGTATCGTCATGCAAGTTGTAGAGTCAAGGCGCACGCGCAATATGCAAGAACGGCCAAGCAAACCGGCCGGGGACGTCTCCGGAAATGAAATGCCGGGCTCTGCCGGCGCGAGCCGATTCGAAAGTGCCCATCGACTACTGAAGTCCGACATCATGTCGGGCGCCTACTCGCCGAACCAACACTTGGTTGAGGCCGCGCTAACCGGCGCCCTCGGGGTAAGCCGCGCAACCGTGCGGTTGGTGCTGACCCGCCTGCATGAAGAAGGGTTGATCGACATCGAGCCGAACCGGGGCGCGCGGGTTCGCGCGGTTAGCATTGCGGAAGCGGTTGAAGTCCTTCAGGTGCGCGAAGTGTTGGAGGGACTGGCTGCGTCGCTGGCGGCGACAAGAGCGAGCACCGCCCAAATCGAAGAACTAGGGCGGATCGTTCAAGAAATGGAGCACGCTATCGCCGGTGGCGACCTGTTACGCTATTCCGAGTTGAACGGCCGTTTCCACGGTGCCATTCACACGGCTGCGGCGCATATTTCCGTCGGCCGGACGCTCGAGTCGCTCAACTTTCCGCTTGTGCGGTACCGGTTTCGCACCGTCCTCGTTCCCGGACGCAAGGAAAAATCGCTGGCGGAGCATCGCGAGATTTACGCTTGCATTGCACGGCGGGACTCCGTGGCGGCGGAGCGCGCAGCACGACAGCACGTGGCGCAGGTCTGCGCGGCCTTGAGCCTGCTGAAAGAAACGCAGGAGAATTTGTCCTTACGGTCAGCTTAGGAAGGGATCGCTTGCGATGGCCTCGCCGCTCGTTTTGCGAACCGCGATTGGAAAATACCCCTACGTCCAAGCGCTAAAGGACGGATCAGTGCATTCCGATCGCGTCCGCCTTGAATACGTCGAAGTCGAGCCGCTCAATCAAGCATTCCGCCGTCTGTTGCGCGACGGCGAATTCGACGTCTGCGAGATGGCGCTGACCACACATGCTCTGGCCCACGCCTTCGGCAAGCCATACACGGCGATACCGATCATCCTGCACCGCAATTTCCATCACGGCGCAATTGCTTGCGCGAAAAACGCGCCGCTACGTGGCCCCAGCGATCTCAGTGGCCGCCGCGTGGGCGTGCGCGCCTATTCGCAGACAACCGGCGTATGGGTTCGCGGCATACTTCAGCATGAATACGGGGTCGATGTCGGCTCGATAACCTGGGTAACCACCGAGGACGCCCATGTCGCGGAGTACCGCGACCCGCCGAACGTGGAGCGCGCGGCCGAAGGCAAGGGATTGCGCACGATGCTGCTCGCCGGCGAAATCGACGCGGCAATCGGACTGCGGCAGGAAGACCCGAACGAAGTCCGAAAGGTCATCCCAGATACCGATGCGGCGGCGGCTTCTTGGTACCGCAAGACCGGCATTTACCCGGCCAATCACGCGGTGGTCATCAAGAATGACCTGCTGGCCAAGCATCCTTGGCTGGGCACCGAGTTGATGACAATGTTTGCTGAATCGAAGAGGCAGGCGCAGAAAACGCCGGTCAGCGCGGCCGAGGCGCGGCTGAAAGCGCTGGTCGGCGATGATCCGCATCCCTATGGCTTGGCGGCGAACCGCAAGCCCATCGAAATGGTTCTCGCATTTTCCACCGAGCAGAAGCTTACGCCGCGAGCCTATAAGATCGAAGAACTCTTCGATGCGAAGTCGCTGGCATGGGCGTGACGATCGGAGGGAAAGCCGCAGGCAATTTCCACGGCCGAATGGCAGAACGGGGACGATCGAGCACCGAAGTCATTCCAGGCTGCCGGCTGCGGCCCCTACCTAGTCCAAACCGTCTAGATCGGGGGAGAACGGCGATGCCCGACAACTACAGGAAAACCGTATTCGTGGCGGCGATACTGGCCGCGATCGTTGGCTTCGCGGCAATAAATTCAGGCCAGGCCCGTGCCGAGTCGACATTGCAGACCGTCCTTAAGCGCGGCGAGCTGATTGCCGGCGTTCCCTACGACGCGCCGCCGAGCAGCTACGTCGATCCGCAGGGAAACGTGGTCGGTTACGCGCCGGACGTGGCGCGCTATATGGCGAAACGCCTGGGCGTCAAAGTGAAATTCGCCGAGGTGACATCCGCGTCACGTGTGCCCTTGCTGCGCACGGGCCGCATTGACGCCGAGTTCGGGATCACGACACCGCAAAAAGTGCGCAATGAGGTTGTCGACTTCACCTACAGCTACATCTGGGACAACGGCGTTCTGATGGTCCGGCAGGCCGATAGCGCCAAGGTCGAGGATTACCAGAACGCCGACAAGATCATCGGCGCGACCCAGGGCAACGGCTTCATCGACAACTGGAAGCTGGTTTCGCCGAATGCCAAATTCAAAGTGTACCGCGACGAGTCGGACGTCGTCATTGCGGTGAAGAAGGGCGAGGTCGATGCATATCTCGCCAACTCGTTCAATGCGGCACGCTTCGCCAAGTCCGGCGGTCTGGCGATAAGTCCGCCCTGGAAGGCGTCGCCTGATTCAATCATGATGCGCCAGGACGATTCGAAATGGCGGAACTGGCTCAACTGGGCCCTGCAACGCATGTGGCTCGAAGGCACGATCCAGAAGCTCTATGTAAAGTGGTACGGGATCGAACCTGATTTTCGCATGGGGGATAACGGCGAGATCCAGCAACGGGTGCACATCATCGGGCAGACCGATGATCCGTGGCAGCCGCTGCCCGCCGGATTCATGGAGCAGCTCTTGGGGGACAAGTCATACGCCCTGCAATAGATGCAATAGGCCGGCCATGCTGCAATGCCGCGCGCGCCCGCGGCGCTTAAGCCCAAGGACGCGTTTGTGGACTGGTCGATCCTCTGGCAGTACCGCGGGGCTTTCTGGAGCGGCTTCACGGTCACAGTGTGGTTGTCCGCAGCATGCATCGTCGGCAGCACCATCGTCGGGTTGCTCGCCGGATGCCTAGGCTCTCTGCCGTCTTTCTTCCTGCGGCGGCTCATCTCCGCGTACACAGAGTTGCTGCGGAACATTCCGCTGGTCGTAAAACTGTTCTTCTTCTATTTCGTGCTCGGTATACCAGGAATTCCGGCTGCATTGCTCGCGCTCACTTTACATCAGAGCGCCTATGTCGCCGACGTCGTCACGGCCGGAATCCGCTCGATAGCGCGCGGCCAAGTTGATGCCGGTCTTTCACTCGGCCATGGCTACTGGCAGATCTTTCGGTACCTGATCATCCCGCAGATGCTGCGCATTGTCATTCCGCCGATGACGTCGCAATACGTGGCCATCATCAAGCATTCCTCGGTCGTGGGGCTGGTGGCGGTGCAGGACCTCACCTTCCAGACGCAAGAAATCAATGTCGCGACCTTTCGAGGTTTCGAGGCCGCGACAGCGACCACCGTGCTGTACGGCCTGCTCGCCCTGGCGATGATCGCCGCTATGGCGGCGTTGGAAAAGAGGTTCGCCTGGCGATGAGTGGCGCAAGCTTCGCCATCGTTCAGTCATTGCGCACCGAGCGCGGCAAGGAATGGCTCTGGCGCCTGGGCGTTCTGCTTGTGGTGATCGCCGGAGCCTACGCGGCACGCGATCTCGAATGGGGCAAGGTGGCCGCTTCGTGGCAGTTCCTTTTGAAGGGGTTGGGCCGCTCGTGGTTGCTGGCGCTCGCGTCGATCTTCGTTGGTGCGGTCGCCGCGTTTCCCCTGGCCTTGGCGCGGGTTTACGGCCCGACCGGCGTGCGCCATGCGGCTACGGCGCTGATCGAGACGGTACGTTCCATCCCCGAGTTGATGATCATTTTCTGGGTCTATTTCACCTTGCCCCTCGTCATCGGCGCCCAGGTGGACAGTTGGGAGGCCGCCCTGGGCTCGCTCTCGGTCATCGCCGCTGCATATCTTGCCGAGGTGATCCGCGCGGGGCTGTATTCGGTTCCTAGGGGACAGATCGAAGCGGCCGAAACGACAGGCATGTCGCGGCTTCATATCTTTCTCCACGTCGTCCTGCCCCAGGCGCTTAGGAACATGGTGCCGGCGCTCATCGCCCAACTCGTCGCGTTGTTCAAGACGACCTCGCTCGTCTACGCGATCGGCGTCATGGAGTTCCTGCGCTCCGTCACCGTCATCAACAACACGCTGTTCGCGCCCTACCCGCTCTATCTCATTTTGGCGTTGGGCTATTTCGTAAGCTGCTTCGCGATCACGCGGCTGGTGCGATGGTTCGATCCGAAATACCAGCTGGTCGATTGATGGCGCAGCGGGAGAGCCGGGAATGATCACCTTCGACAAAGTGAACAAATACTTCAATCAACTTCATGTTCTCAAGGATGTGAGCTTTCACATCGAGGCGGGCGAAGTGGTGGTCGTCTGCGGGCCCAGCGGCTCGGGCAAGAGCACGATGCTGCGCTGTGTGAATCGGCTGGAAAAGATCGACCGCGGCGAGATTGTCGTCAAAGGCGTAAATTTAAACGCGCCCACCAGCGACATCGCCAAGCTCCGGGCCGAAATCGGCATGGTGTTCCAACACTTCAACCTCTATCCGCATCTGCGCGTCCTCGACAATCTGATCCTGGCGCCGATCAAGGTACGCGGCGTATCGCGAGAGGTGGCCACCGACACCGCCATGAAGCTATTGGCAAAGGTCGGCATTCAAGAAAAGGCCAGCGCATATCCAAGCCAGCTATCGGGAGGCCAGCAACAGCGCGTGGCAATCGCCCGCGCCTTGGCAATGCAGCCGAAGATCATGCTATTCGACGAGCCGACCTCGGCGCTGGACCCGGAAATGATCCGCGAAGTCCTGGAGGTCATGGTCGACTTGGCGAATGAAGGCATGACCATGATCGTCGTCACGCATGAGATGGGCTTCGCTCGCCGGGTCGCGCACCGCGTGATCTTCATGGATGAAGGCCGGGTCATCGAAGACGAAAAGCCGGAGGTTTTCTTTTCGCAGGCGAAGGATCCGCGGGCGCGGGTATTCCTGAGCAAGATCCTGTCCCATATTTGAGTTTTCGCCATACGCAGAAGCGTGAACGCGGCCAGTTCGATGTAGGATCGACGAAGGAGAGGCGATTGCTAGGGCTACGCCTGCTCTGTATCCGTGGAGGCGAGCATGACGGTTGTGAATGTTGACCCCAGGCGCATCGCGCTCATCGGTTTCGGCGAAGTCGGCAAAATTTTTGCCGACGGCCTGGTTCGCTCCGGCAACCACGATGTCGCAGCCTATGACATCCTGCTGGACTCGCCCGGCGCGTCGGCCATTCGTGATAAGGCGCGGCAGCTTGGAGTCGAGGTCTGCGCCTCGGCGGCGGCCGTTGCCGCGAATGCCCGTATCGTCATATCCGCAGTTACCGCTTCAGCCGCGCGCGCCGTCGCAGAACAGGCAGCCTCTTATCTCCGCCCTGGCCAGCTTTTTCTCGATATTAATTCGGTTTCGCCTGACACCAAACGGGATAGCGCGGCGGCGGTCGAAAAGTCGGGTGCGCGTTATGTCGAGGCCGCCGTCATGGCGCCTGTGCCCCCTTTTGGGATCAAGGTCCCTATTCTGCTGGGCGGTGGCGCCGGTGACGACGTCGCGGCAATCCTCAACCGCGCCGGAATGAAAATGGAAGCAGTGTCCGCCGTCGTCGGGCAGGCATCCGCAGTCAAGATGTGCCGCAGCATCATGATCAAAGGGCTGGAAGCCTTGATCGTCGAGTCGATGATCACCGCCCGGCGTTATGGCGTGGAGGACAAGGTGCTGGCTTCGCTCAAAGAGACCTATCCCGGCATCGATTGGAACGAGCTCGCCGGCTATATGATCGGCCGCACCATTCATCACGGCCGCCGGCGCGCGAGCGAAATGCGCGAAGTGGCCGACACGGTCTCGGTCGTCGGGCTTGTGCCCTTGATGGCAAGCGCGACCGCCGGGCGCCAGGACTGGGTCGCCGATCAGGCAGCGGCAATGCCGGAACTGCGCAGCGCCAAGGACAAGAATTGGCGCACGACGCTCGACGGAATCCTCGCCAAGGTGGCGGCAAAAACGCCGCAGGTCGCTGAATAGGCGCTATATTCGGCCCTTGAAGCGTTCGTTCAAGCGCCGCCCGATCAGCGACAGGCCGACGCAGAGTACGAAATAGGTAACGGCGAGCGCAGACAACAGCTCGATCGGGCGGAATTCCCGCGCGTTGACCAGCAAGGTGGCGCCGGTGAGTTCCGTGACGCCAATTACCGACGCGACCGAAGAAAACTTGAGCAGCCGCACGAATTGGCCGAACAGCGCGGGCGTCATCCGCCGCAATGCAAGTGGCACCACGATGAGGCGCAACACCTGAACACGCGACAGGCCCGCCGCGACGCCGGCTTCGATCTGGCCACGCGGAATGGAGTGCACGCCGGAGCGAAAATCCTCGGCGATATACGCCCCAATGAAAACGACGAAGCCGCCGACCGCGGCCTGATAGGCGCTTAGCCGGTGGCCTGCCAGGAAGGAGAAGCCGAAATAGACCAGGAACAGCACCACGAGCAGCGGCGTGCCGCGGATCAGTTCGATGTATACGACCGCGAGCTGCTTGAGGCCGGGCAGATGCGCCGTATGTACCAAGCCAATCGATATCCCGAGTATGCTTCCCCCGACTATGACGAGGACCGCCGTTTGCAGCGTGAGCGAGAGGCCTTCTGCCAAGAAGCGCCAGTTGTCCCAAACGACGGCGTAGTTCATGTCAGGTCGGCTGAGTACGCCCGGCCGCCGAACACCGCGATCGCGCTGCGGGTAACGAGCGTCACGGTCATGAGGTAAAAGGCGGTGATCCCGATATAGGCTTCAAACGTACGGAAAGTAGCCCCTTCGATCGCGCCCGCGGTAAAGGTCAATTCGGCGACCGAAATGACCGACGACAGCGATGAATCCTTGATCAATTGCGAAAACACGCTGGCGAGCGACGGCGCCACAAATGCCATCGCCTGCGGCAAGGTAATAAGCCTGAACACCCTGGCTGGCTTCATGCCCAGGGCAACGCCCGCGTCGTATTGGCCGACGGGTACGCTCTGGAGACCCGACCGCACCACTTCGGCTATGAACGCACCGCAATACATCGAAAGCGCCAGCACCGCGCAGAGAAAGCTGGGCAGCCTCAGCATCGAAAGTCCGAGATACCAGAAATACATGTGGATGAGCAGCGGAACGTCGCGCGCCGCTTCGACATAGACCGCAGCGATCGCGCGCGGCCACCGTCGCCTACCGGTCGCCAGCACGCCAATCGGAACGCCCAGCACCAGCGCCCCGCCGAGTCCGGCGGCGGACAACGCCAGCGTGGTCAGATAGGCCGCCAAGAGCTCATGGCGAAATCGCCAAAGAACCTCCCAATCGAAATGGTAGTAGAGCGGCGTGCTCACTTCGGCCACATCTCGATGGCCACTGCCGGCTCGATCTCAAACCAGCGCTTGTATGTCTCGGCGTATCGCTTGCTCTCCCACAGGTCCTGCAAGACCTCGTTGATCAGGTCACGCATGTCCGAATCGCCCTGGCGAACCCCGATGCCGAACGGTTCGACGCTGAACCTTTCGCCAGTGATCCTGAATCCGGGATTGGCCGCGGCAAAGCCCCGCAATACGTCATAACTGCCGGTGAAGGCGTCGGCGCGGCCCTGCCGGAGGGCAAGCCAGGCGCTGTTGTAATCGCGGAATGCCAACTGGCTCGCCGTGGGCGCCGCCGCGGTCAGGTTCTTCTCCAGCGTCGTGCCTTGCTGGAGTGCCACGGTTTTACCGGCCAGGTCGGAGAGACCGCCGATCTTGCTGGACTCCGGGACAAGCAGAGTTTGTGCGCCGGTATAGTAGGTGATGCTGAAATCGATGGTTCGGTCGCGCTCGCGCGTGTGCGTCATCGACGCCGCCACCAAATCCACCTGTGCCGATACCAGCATGGGAATTCGTGTCGGCGACGTCACCCGCACAAGCTCCAGTTCGACGCTTAGCGCCTTGGCGACCTCGCGCACGAGGTCGATGTCGAATCCGACGAGTTGATTCGACTTGTCGAGGAAGCCGAAGGGAGGTGTGTCGGCCTTGATGCCGGCCACAAGCTTTTTCCGCTGGCGTATCGCGTCCCTGCTGCCTTGCGCCGGGGTTCCTTGGGCATTGACGGGCTGCGCCGCGAACAATGTACCGCCGGCAACGGCGGCGCCGGTCGAAAGAAATGTGCGTCTTTTCATCGTCGTCACTCCTTTGCCCTCTGTCTCGTAACGATATGGAAGCCATGTGCAGGCTCGTCTGAACAGGAAAGATCTGCGGGAATTCGCGCCGACGCGGCGGCAACGGAGTCACGCGCCGATCTGCATGCCGTGCATTCGTCCCCGTGTCGCCGTTCCTCAGTCTACCCGATTGTCGCTCGGCGTGGATTCTTCACGGACGACTAGCGACGTAACGAACTGGCCAGAAAGCGGCGGATGATCTTCCGGCTTCTCGGCTTGTTCGGCTCCCAGCCGCCGTCCTCATAGCGCCTGGGCGTGCCCTCATCCACGCCGATCAGGCGGGCGACCACTCCCCGAGCCATTCCGAGCTCCCGGTACTTGGCCCTGATCCGCTCGCCGAACGCCTCGCCGGATCAGCCTTATGCCGCCAGCCAAGAACGTAGCCGGGTTCGGGCGCCGGCATCACGCGGCCGTCGTGGGACAATTACGAGTCGAGACGAGCGGACGACCATCGTCAATCTGTTGCGGCATCCGGCCACCCGGCATCGCAAGCGCTGGCGGATAGACCAGCACTCGCCGCGACTGCCACGCTTTCGCGTGCCTTTCGAGTCGTTCATGGAAACCATACGCTGGTGCTGACGAGGTCGTCGAATGAAGCAGCCGCCGTCCCGTTCCACCGCTGGTGCCATAATAGTCCTCCCGGGCGGGACTACCGCCTGCGTAGCTGGGTCTCCAAACAGGCTCTGAGGCATTCTATAGAACCCTCGAGGCCGACAAGGGCCTGGTGGGGCTTGTCCCGTGATGACGGCACGCAGGCATCGCGCATTGTCCTCACCCGCTGCCAACCCTATACTACCCTGTGGGCGGCCGATCCGGTCGGTCATCCGGGGAATGCCGAATAAGACCGCTGCCTCTGGCCTTCTTGCCGCAGCGCGTGTGCGTGGGGGAAACTCATGACACTGATCAAGCTGAACCGTCGCGAGATCATGGTAGGGGCCGGTGCGGTTGCGCTGACCGCGCGCAGCGCCTTCGGCCAGAGTGAACCGCCGAAGCCGAAACAGATCGTGGTCAACGCGTCGGGTGGGTCGATGAACACGGCCCTGCGCAAGGCGTATTTCGACGCTTTCGAGAAGGATACGGGCATCCAGGTCGTTGAGACCTCGCCGGTCGATCTCGGCAAGCTCAAGGCGATGGTCGTCTCCGGCAACGTCGAGTGGAACCTGACCGAGATCGGCGGGCAGGACGGGGCTCTCGTGCAGCGCCTCGGCCTGGTCGAAAAGATAGATTCGAAACTTGTCGACCGCTCCGCCTATCCGAAGGAGGCCAAGAGCGAGTATCTCTTTGCCTCCTCCGTCTACTCGACCGTCCTCGCCTATCGCACCGACGTGTTCGCGCCCGGTAAGCAACCGAAGGGCTGGGCGGAGTTCTGGGACGTAAAACGGTTCCCCGGACCGCGCAGCATGCGCAACCATCCCGTCGACAACCTCGAATATGGGCTGTTGGCCAGCGGCGTGCCGGCCGACAAGCTTTATCCCATCGACATGGATCGCGCCTTCAAGAAGCTGGACGAGATCAAGCCGCATGTGAACGTCTGGTGGACGACTGGCCAGCAACCGGCGCAGCTCCTGCTCGACAAAGAAGTCGTTCTCGCCACCGGCTGGAACGGCCGCTTCTACGACCTGATGAAGAAGGGCGCGCCGATCGCGGTGGATTGGACCGGGGGTTCGCTGAAACAGGGTACCTTCGTGATCCCTAAGGGCGCGAAGGAATCGTACTGGGCCCACAAGATGCTGGCCTATATGAGCGACCCGAAGCGCCAGTCGATTTACGCCAACGAGCTCGGCTATCCGGGCCTCAATCTCGAGAGCATCAAGTACATCGATCCGCAGGCCGCGCCGCACATGCCGACCCATCCGGATAATCTCTCCAAGCAGTTCTGGCTCAACGCCGCCTGGTGGGACGACAATCTGGAAAAGAGCATGGAACGCTGGAAGCAGTGGCTGCTGAAGACGTAAGGGGCGCCGATCTCCGGGTCGACGGCGTTGCCAAGCGCTACGGCGCCGTCGTCGCACTCGGGGGCGTGTCGCTTTCGGTCGCGGCCGGCGAATTCCTGACCATTCTCGGCCCGAGCGGGTCGGGGAAGACGACGCTGCTCAAGGTCGTGGCGGGCTTCGAGTTCCCCGATGCCGGCCGCGTTGCCGTCGGCGGCGCCGACATCACCGATGTATCGCCGGCCAAGCGCAACATCGGCATGGTATTCCAGAACTACGCGCTGTTCCCGCACATGAGCGTTGCGCGCAATATCGCGTTCCCGCTGCTGATGCGCGGCGTGCCGAAATCCGAGATCGAACGCCGCGTGAACCGTGCGCTGGAACTGGTCGAGCTGCAGAGCTACGGCGAGCGCCGACCCTCGCAGCTCTCCGGCGGTCAGCAACAGCGCGTGGCGCTGGCGCGAGCCATAGTCTTCGATCCGACGCTGCTACTCCTCGACGAACCGTTTGGCGCGCTCGACCGCAAGCTGCGCGAGTCGATGCAGCTCGAGGTACGGCGACTGCAGCGGCGGCTTGGCCTGACCACGGTGTTCATCACCCACGACCAGGAGGAGGCGCTGGTGCTGTCCGACCGCATCGCCGTGATGGACGACGGCGTGATCCGCCAGGTCGGCGCGCCGGATGAAATCTATGACCGGCCGGCCGATGATTTCGTCGCGCAGTTCATCGGCGAGTCCAATCTGCTCGCGGGTGAAATTGCCGCATTGGATCGCGTCGTGCTCGACGGCGGCGCGAGCGTGACGGTGCGCGGGCTCGGCGCTGGTCACGGGCGCGTACGCTTGTTGGTGCGGCCGGAGAAGATGGCGATCGACGCAGCCACCAACAGGTTCACCGGCACCGTTGTGGAGGCCGTCTATCTCGGCGAAGCGCACAAGTTGCGGGTGAAGACCGCCGAGGGTATCGAGTTGCTGGTGCGCGGGCACCGCGCCGTGCCGGCGGGCGCAAGCTTGACGGTCGGCTTCGCGCCCGAGGACGCACATGTGATCTGCGGGGCCGGGTGACGCCCGCAGATCGCGCCCGCCGCCGCGCCGTGGGCAGCGCGATCGCGCTGTCGGTGCCGGGGATGCTCGTGCTCCTGGCGCTGTTCGCCGTGCCGCTGCTGCGGTTGCTCGCACTCAGTGTCGAAGGCGGCAGCCTCACCGCCTATGAGAAGGCGCTGACCAACGAGCTTTACCTGCGCGTGATCTTCGAAACCTTCAAGATCGCCGCAATCGTCACCTTTTTTACGTTCGTGCTGGGCTATCCGGTGGCTTACGTCATGGCGACGAGCGGCCGGATTTGGCAGATTGTGGGCATCGCTTTTGTGCTGCTGCCGTTCTGGACGTCGATCCTGGTGCGCACCTATGCGTGGATGGTGCTGCTCGGCCGCAACGGCGTGGTCAATCGCACGCTGATGGGCTTGGGCCTAATCGACGGCCCGCTGCCGCTGCTCAACAACCTTTCTGGCGTGCTGATCGGCATGGTCCATGTGCTGCTGCCGTACATGATCCTGCCGGTGTTCAACGCGGTGAAAAAGGTCGACCCAACTCTCGTGCTTGCCGCCGAGGGGCTGGGAGCTCCGCGCTGGCGCGCATTCCTGCACGTGACACTGCCGCTGACCATGAACGGCGTGATGGCCGGGATGACTCTGGTGTTCACTCTGTCTCTCGGGTTCTTCATTACCCCCGCCTTGCTTGGCGGCGGCCGCGTGGTGATGATCGCCAACCTGATCGAGGAGCAGGTGCGCGAGCTGCTCAACTGGGCCTTTGCCGGCGCGCTGTCGGCGATCCTTCTTGCGCTGACACTACTGGCGTTCTGGGGTATTTCGCGCATCATGCGCACGAGGCCCGCATGACTCGCATGCGCCCCGGTCGTCTGCTGCTCGCCGGCTTCGCGGCGCTGGTCTATGCTTTTTTGCAGCTACCGCTGTTGATAGTGTTCACGATCTCGTTCAGCTCGGCGCAGTACTTGCAATTCCCGCCGCCCGGCTGGTCGCTGCAGTGGTACGAACGCTATCTGAACAGCCCGAACTGGCTGACGCCGACTTGGCTGAGCCTGAAGGTCGTCGTGTTGGTTGTTGCGGGCTTGCGCGACTTCGACATGAACCAGGAACTGGCGGCGCTCGGCCTCGGCGCAGGCCGCTGGCGCGCGGTGTGGCACGTCACCTTGCCGCAGATCCGACCGAGCCTAGTCTCCGCTGCCTTCCTTGCCTTCATTTCCTCGTTCGACGAGTTGGTGGTGGCGATGTTCCTCGGCGGAGCCAACATGACGCTGCCCAAGAAGATGTTCGACAACATCCGCATGGAGATCGATCCAACGATCGCGGCGATCTCCGCGTTGCAGATCGTCCTCGTCTCCGCGTTGCTCGCGCTGGCTGCGCGATTCGGCAGGGGCGGAGGAATGCCAGGCCGTTAGCCGAGACGGTCGGCGACAGCGAAGGGAGAACGTGATGACCAAGGGCGGTATCTTCCATCCCGAGTTCAAGTCCATGCCCTGGTGGTGGGAGGCGTGGCAGCCGCCGGCCACGCCGCCGATCGGCCTGCCGACCAGGACCGACGTGGCGATCATCGGTGGCGGCTATGCCGGGCTGAACGCCGCGATTGAGCTGGCGAGGGCCGGAATCGACTGCACGGTGATGGAGGCGAACGATTTTGGCTTCGGCGCCTCGACCCGAAGCGGCGGTGCCGTGTCCGGCGGGGTGAGCCTGGGCAAGGGGTTGGGCGGCAAGCGCCGGATCAATGACGGCGCTGCCGAGACACTGGCCGAACGGCTGCTGAGCGGGGCTTCCGACTCGCTCGCTCTGGTCGAGGACATCGTCAAGCGCGAGAACATCGAATGCTTCTGGGAGCGCAGCGGCCGCTTCGCGGGCGCCTATACTCGCAAGCACTACGACCAGCTCTCCGCCAAGGTCGAGATGTTCAACCGGAACGCCGACGCGCAATGCGTCATGGTGCCCAAGGCGCAGCAGCACGAGGAGATCGGCAGCGATTTCTACCAGGGCGGAATGCTGGTGCAGCGTTCGGGCAAGCTGCACCCGGCGCTCTACTACAAGGGCCTGCTGGATGCAGCGCGGCGGTACGGCATCCGGCTGGCGTCTCGCACGAACGTGGAGCGGATCACCGGCAAGCGCGGCGCCTTCCGGGTGCGGACGTCGCGCGGCGAGATGATGGCGGAGCAGGTAATCGTCGCAACCAACGGCTATACCGGCGACGCCACGCCGCAGCTCAAGCGCAAGCTGATACCCGTGGCAAGCCACATCATCGCCACCGAGGAGCTGCCGGACGGTCTTGCCAAAAGTCTCATCCCCAAAGGCCGCACAATCAGCGATACGCCGCGGGTGCTGTGCTACTACCGCCTCTCGCCCGACGGGAAGCGCATGCTCTTCGGTGGCCGCGCGCGCTTCACCGCAGTCACACCGGAAGTGTCGGCGCCGGTGCTGCACCGCTTCATGACCGACCGGTTTCCGCAGACGAAGGACGCCAAGGTGACGCATGCCTGGACCGGGAACGTCGCCTTCACCTTCGACTTCCTGCCGCACATGGGGCAGGTGAAGGACGGCATGCACTACTGCCTGGGCTGCAACGGCTCGGGCGTGGCGATGATGACCTATCTCGGCCACCGGACCGCGCAAAAGATCATCGGCGGCGGCAATCGAGTCAGCCCATTCGAGGAACTCGAACTACCGGGACAGGCCGGCTACGGCGGCACGCCATGGTTCTTGCCGCTCGTTGGTTCCTACTATCGACTCCGCGATCGATTGGATCGTTTCCTCGACAGCTAAGATGTGAAATTGCGGTCAGACCGAGGCGATGCATGCGCGGTGCCGCGAGCGGTGCGTGGCCGACGCGAAGCCAGAAGCGTTGGGCCGGCGTTTTGGCGAGAGGCACCAAACTGCCGGCGAAGAAAGTGCGACGCCACTTCCGCGGCGCGCCCAATCAAGCAAACTCACTGGCCTCGCCTCGCAGCCGATCTGCCGGCAATGGCGGGACAGGCCGTTGCTGCGTCAACAGCCCGGCGTGAAAATCACTGATTGCCGCACGCCAAACAGTGAGATTCGCTACGGGCGAGCTGGTGTTTGGCACCCGATCATGCGTTTCGTCGCATATTGTCTGCAAGATCGGCCGGTCCAACTGGCCGGGCCTAGTCTCGCCAACCGGAGGGGCAAATGCCGAAACTCACCGACTTCAATACTCTCACGTTCGATTGCTACGGCACGCTCATCGACTGGGAGCGCGGCATACTCGCCGAGATCCGCCCGTGGGTCGTCCGCAATGGACGGCAGGATCTCGACGACAACACGATATTGGAGACGTTCGGGTCCGTGGAAGCGGCTTGCGAAGCCGAAATGCCGGCCCAGCTCTATCCCGAGATCCTCGCGGAGGTGCATCGCCGCCTTGCCGCCCGGTGGGGCATCAAGACCGACGCCGCGGAGGCAAGCGCGTTCGGACAGTCGGTCGGTCGCTGGCCGTCCTTCGCCGACAGTGCCACGTCGCTCAAATACCTGAAACGCTACTTCAAGCTCGTCATCATCTCCAACGTCGATCGGAATTCGTTCGCCAAGAGCAACGCGAAGCTGGGCGTCGCGTTCGACCGTGTCATCACCGCCCAGGATGTCGGCTCCTACAAGCCGAACGTTCGAAATTTCGAATACGCGCTCGCCGACCTCGAGCGCGCCTTTGCGACCAAGAAAAGCGACATCCTGCACACGGCCCAGAGCATATTCCACGACGTCGTGCCGGCCCGGGCGATCGGGCTCCGGACAATGTGGATCAACCGCCGGAAGAATGTCGGCGGCTGGGGGGCCACCCCTTCGCCGCGCGCCGCAGGCGCGGCGATGCAGCCGGATTGCGAGGTGGCGAGCATGGCCGATTTTGTGATCTTGCATCAGGCACATCTTCGCGGCGAATCTGGGTAGTCCGCAGCGGCGATCGGGCGCACCGGCAGATGGAGGCCAGCGATGAAACGCAGCAGTGGCAGTGCGATCCGGCTGGACCGCTTGGATCTGAAGATTCTGTCGGCGTTGCAGACGTCCGGCCGGATCAGCAATCTCGAGCTGGCGAAGAAGGTCGGCCTCTCGGCGACGCCTTGCACCCAGCGTGTGAAGCGCATGGAGACTGCAGGGTACATCCGCGGTTACGGCGCCGTGCTCGACATCGACCGGCTGTGCCGCAATCTCGTCGTGTTCACCGAGATCACGCTGCGCAATCACCGCCGCGAGGACTTCCTCAAGTTCGAACGCGGCATCCAGGACATTCCGCAGGTCCTCAACTGCTTCCTGGTGACCGGCGGGTACGACTACCTGGCGCAGTTCATCGCCCGCGACATTCACGACTACCAGACCGTCGTCGAAGGACTGCTCGATCGCGATCTGGGGGTTGAGAAGTACTTCAGCTACGTCACGATCAAGCAGGTCAAGCGCAGCACCGGCTATCCGTTGGCCGCTCTCGTCGCTCAACCCGGCGCTTGAACCGCTCTCCGAGGCTCCTGATTGGTGCACTCAGGTCGTACCCGAGAACGGCGGCGAGAGGCGGCCAGCAGGCCAGGTCCTCAATTCCTTCTTGCGGCGCCATATTTTTCAATGACTTAGGTGGATGTCCGGGCTGCCAGCCTGCGGCGGGTTACCGCCCGCCCGAACGCCCGCGCCGACCCGCTGAGCGCCCCGCGCCAGTTCAGGATCGCCAGCCGGCTACCCGAGACACCCCAAAGCCTCATTCTGCCGGCCTCATCTCGTATTGGCGCCCTGAAGCCCAGCGCGCCAGCTCGGCAGGCGACATCTCGCCCGCGAAGGTCGCGAGCACCTTCTCCCCCACCAGCGGCCCGAACTTGAACATCTGCCCGTCACAGTTGGTGACGAAGAGGCAGCGCCCGGACTTTTCGATGACGAAGCGTCGCTGATCATTCATCACGTAGTAGCCGACCTGCATCCGCAGCGGCACATAGTCGTCGGCGTCGCGCAGGATTGGCCGAAACGCGTCGATGACCTGCTGCCCCTCAGCAATGTCCCAGTCGAAGCCGGCCTGTGGCGTGGCGTGGCGGCGATGCCCGCCATAGCCGAACTTGAGTCCGGTTCCGGACAGCGGCGGCAGCGTGTAGCCACTCCAATTCCCGACGGTGACCAGCGCCGGCGCGCTTTGCCACAGGACGCGATGCCGTTCCGGCGGCTCGACGTAACAGACGGCTTGCCGCCACGTTGGCAGCTGGCCATACCGATTGGGCGCCAGCGCGGGCAGCCACGCCCCGACGCTGACCACGACCAAATCGCCAACCAGCCGCTCGCCGGTCGCGGTCTGCACCGTGCCGCCCTCCTCGACGGCGACAGCGGACGTGTGCGGCAAAATACGCACACCCTTGGCCGCGCACAGCCTGGCGAGGTCGGTCACGATACGATCGGCGAATAGAGGGCCGGCCGGGTGGGCAACGATGCCGCGGCTGCCCCGCGGCAGCGTCAGATGGCTGCACAGCTCCTCCAGCGCCGCGCCGGTAACGGCGCTGTACGGGATTCTAAGCCGGCGGAACACCGTCTCCGTCTGGTCAGCGTAGTCTCCCGGTTCCGTGGAGATCGCGATTGCGCCGCTGTCGACGAAGTGGCGCACGCCGAGATCGCGCCAGAGCCGCTCCCACGACGGGAAGGCCTCGACCACCATCCGCGCGTAGCCCTGCGCCGCCCCGTAGTGCGGACGGATCATCCGGTGTTGGTCGAACGAGGCAGCGTGCCGGCTCGGCACGTCATCCCGGTCGAGCAACGTAACGTCATGGCCGCGCAGGGCTGCAGAGCGCGCGACGCTCAGCCCGATGATGCCCGCGCCGACGACGATGATGCGCGCCATGGCTTCGCCTTGAACTCCCTCCAACTCATGCCGAGCTTGTCACGCGTCGCCGGACAGGCCAGGCCGTTCTCCGCGGCGGTCATACGCGACTGCGATCTAGCCCACCGCCTGAAGCGCCAACGCGAAGCGGTACGGCATCCTTGCGCTCTCTGGCCAGGCGCCGCGGATCATTGTTGTCACCGTTCCGACCGGCGCCAATCCTGCCTGTGTCAGCCAGCCGGCGATGGCGACGCCGCCCGCCGGGATGTCGATCCGCAATAGACCGGGACCCGTGCCGTCCACCGCCGCTGCAATCAGTGCAATCGCGTCATTCTCCGCCGCCGCTATCACCGGGCCGATCATCTCGCCGCGACCGAACTCACGACGGATGGCAAACCCGGTCAGGCCCGCTTCGCTTTCGACGACCCAAGCCTTGCCGATCGCGAGGAGCCGCATGATCAGCCCGGCCCGCGGCATGCCGAAGGCGGCGGCGTCCAACGCAACAAGGGCCTCATGATCGGCAATTCCAACCCGCCGGATGTGCGCCGCTGACGCGGCCGGAATGCTCGTCACTCGGCCCTGATGCTGCCGCACCTGCCCGGCGCGGCGAAAGCCGAGGCGATCGTAGAGCGCCAGGCCCGCGGCGGTCGCATTCAGCATGAGCGCGGTCTGTCCGGCGTCTTCGAGCAGCGCCATCATCAGGCGCCGACCGATGCCGCCGCCCTGATAGGCGGGCGACACCAGCACCATGCCGACAGTCCCGCCCGCCTCGCCGAAGCGCCACCACATCGCCATGCCGATGATCTGCCCAAGCGGGTCGACGGCGACGAAGCCGCCGCCGAGATCGACCAGCATGCGACAATCCGCTAGCCGGTGCGGCCACGAAACCTCGACGACGAGTCGGTGAATCGCCTCGAGGTCCGCCGCCTGTATCGGGCGCAACGCTGTCCCCCCGCGCGCCGCGGTGCGCGGCCCTGGATCGCCAGCCATGTCGTCCTCACAACGCCATGCAGAGACGCAGCGCGTCGTAGATCGCGGCGTGCACGCTGCGGCTGCTCACCGCATCGCCGATGCGGTGAAGCTCGAACCGGCCCCCCTCGGGCTCGGCGGCAAGCTGGGCGCGGCCGGCGAGCAGCGCGTCGATGTCGGTCACCCCGTCATTCACGGAGCGCGCGCGCAGCGCATCGAAGGCCCCGCTCATCGGCACGGTGCCGTTCTCGATCACCACCTGCGGCGCGGTCAACTCCATCTCCTTTCCGGTGAGCTCGTGGCGGAACATCGCGACCAGCCGGTTGCCGCGCGGCTGAACGCGCTCGAGCTGGTGGTCGATGGTTATGGGCACGCCATGCTCCGCGAATCGCTTCCGGTAGACGACGCGCGCGTTGTACTCCATCTCAGCGCCCATGTTGTCGTCAAGCGTGACGAACTGCACCCCGTGTCCCTGCTCGGCGAGATGCAGTGCGCAGGAGACGGCCTGGTGGCGGCCGGTGCCATCATAGACGATCACCTCATCCTTTGCCGCAACCGTCCCCGACAGCACGTCCCACACCGTGGCGCAATGCTCGGCGCCCTCCAGCCACTCCGTGTCGGGCAGGCCGCCGGTCGCGATGATGACGGTATCCGGCTGCTCGCGCAGCACATCGTCGGCCTCGGCATAGGTATCGAGCCGGACATCGACGCCGAGCCGCGCCAGCTCGGCGGCGCGCCAGTCGACGATGGCGATGAGGTCGCGCCGCCAGGTCGCGCGCACCGCGAGCAGGAGCTGGCCGCCGAGCCGGCTTGCAGCCTCGAACAGCACCACCTTGTGCCCGCGCTCGGCGGCAACGCGCGCGGCCTCCAGCCCGCCGGGCCCGCCGCCGACCACGACGACCTTGCGGCCAGGCTTCGCCGAGCGCGCGACGATCTGCGGCAGGATCTGCTCGCGCCCGGTCGCCGGGTTGTGGATGCAGGCCAGCTTCTTGTACATGCAGTGCGAGGCGCCGACGCACGGACGAATACGATCCTCCTCGCCGCGCATCAGCTTGTTGACGATCTGCGGATCGGCCATGTGGGCACGCGTCATCGCCACCATGTCGAGCAGGTTCTCGGCGATCGCGTGGCGCGCAGTCGCGATGTCGGCGATGCGCGCGGCGTGGAACACCGGCAGCTTGGTCTCGCGCTTGAAGGCACCGACCGTCTTGAGGAACGGCGCCAAGGGCTGCGACATACCCGGCATGTTGTGCTCGGCGAGCGCCAGGTCGGTGTCCATCCGGCCGAAGATCGCATTGAAGAAATCGATATGGCCCGCGCGTTCGAACAGCCGCGCGAGGCGCACGCATTCCTCGAAGCCGATGCCCTCGTCGATGTCCTCGTCGACGACGAAGCGGATGCCGACCAGGAAGTCGTCACCGACCCGCCTGCGGATCGTTTCGTGCACCATCAACCCGAAGCGCGCGCGGTTCTCGATCGAGCCGCCGAACTCGTCGGTGCGGCGGTTGGTGCGCGGCGAGAGGAACTGGCCGATCAGGTGGCCGCCGGTCACGGTCTCGACGCCGTCGAGCCCGCCTTCCTTGCAGCGCAACGCGGCCGCGGCGTAGTCGTCGATGATGCGGTCGATGTCGTGGCGGTCCATCTCACGCGGGATGTCGCGGTGACGCCGCTCGCGGATCGCGGTTGGCGCAAGCGTCGGCAGCCAGTTCGCGGCCGCCGACGTCGCGCGCCGCCCGAGATGCGAGATCTGGCACATAATCGCGGCGCCATGACCATGGATGCGCGTGGAGAAGCTCTGCAGATCGGGGATGATCGCGTCGCTCGAGACATCGATCTGGCCGCCGCCCCAACTCGAATCCGGTGCCACCATCGACGACCCACCGAACATGGTGAGCGCGATGCCGCCCTTCGCCTTCTCCTCGTGGTAGCGCTGGTAGCGCTCCTTTGGCATCCCGCCCTCGTCGATGGTGGCGGCGTGACTCGTGCTCATGATGCGGTTGCGCAAGGTCAGCCGCTTGATGCGCAGCGGCTGCAGCAGCGGATCGCGCGCGCGCGGCGCTTTGTCGATCAGGTCGGTTGCGACGGTGTTGGGCATAGTCTCTCTCATAGGGCTCGTTTGACCACTCGCTTGAGCGGGAGGATCGCAGCGGACACCGACCCGTGCTTGGACTGCAGCGCCACCAGCTCCTGTTCGGTGCGGTGGCAGCGGATATCGGAGCCCTTGGCAAAACGGCGGATCGGCGGCGGCGCGGCGTCGCACAGGCCCGGCGCGCGCGCGGCGCAGCGCGAGATGAAGGCGCAAAGATCGGGACTGCCGGGAAACGAAAACCGGCTGCGCGCTTCGGCGAGGCGGGTCTCATCGATGCTGTCCAGCCAGCCGGGCCGCAGCTCCGGCACCGACGCGGCCAGCAGGTCGGCATAGGGATGCTGCGGCGCCTGCATCACCGCCTGACCCGTGCCGCGCTCCATCACCTGGCCGGCGTAGAGGACCATCACCTCGTCGCAGACCGCGCGCACGGTCTTGAGATCATGACTGATGAACATGAGCGCGAGGCCGAGTTCGCTCCTCAGCTCCGCGAGCAAGTCGAGAATCGCGGCGCCGACAACTGTGTCGAGAGAGGCGGTGACCTCGTCGCACAGCAGCAGCGCCGGCTCCGCCGCGAGCGCGCGCGCGAGATTGACGCGCGTCTTCTGCCCGCCGGACAGCTCCGTCGGCAGCCGATCGAGCAATGACGCCGGCAGTCGCACCAGATCGAGCAGGCGGCGCACCCGGCGCCGCTGCTCGCTCCGCGACAAGCCGTGGTAGAACGCCAGCGGGCGGCTGAGGATGCGCTCCACGCTGTGCGCCGGATTGAGCGCCGTGTCCGCGGCCTGAAAGACGATCTGGATGCGGCGCAGCTCCTCGCGGCCGCGTGAGGCGAGCGCCGGCGCCAAGCGTTCGCCGTCCAGCCGCATCATGCCGGATGTCGCCGGCAGCAGCCCGGCGATGACGCGCGCGAGCGTGCTCTTGCCCGATCCCGATTCTCCGATTACGCCCAGCGCCGAGCCGGCACGGATCTCGAGATCCACGTCGTGCAACACTGGTGCCGCGGGACGGCCCTGCCAGGTCGCGCCATAGCCAGCGACCAGCCCGCGCACCTCGAGCAGCGGTGCCACCGCCACGTCCCGCGGGGCCGCGGGCGGCTGCGGCTTCGGCGCGTGGGCGGCGAGCAGGCTCTGCGTATAGGGATCGGCCGGGCCGCTGAGGATTTGCGCGGTCGCCCCGATCTCCTGGATCGCCCCGTCGCGCAGCACGACGATGCGGTCGGCGACCTGCGCGACCACGGCAAGATCGTGCGAGACGTAGATGGCCGTCGTCTTGCGCTCGCGCACCGCCTCGCGGAAGGCGCGCAGCACCTCGACCTGGGTGGTGACGTCGAGCGCGGTGGTCGGCTCGTCGAACACTACCAGGTCGGGATCAGTCATCAGAGCCATCGCGGCCATCAGCCGCTGCAATTGACCGCCCGAGACCTGATGGGGAAACCGCGCGCCGATGCGATCGGGCTCGGGCAGCGCCAGCGCGCGGAACAGGTCGCGCGCCTTCGCCTCCGCATTGGCACGCGACATCAGCCCGCGCATGCGCACGCCCTCAATCACCTGGTCCATCAGGCGCTGCGATGGATTGAAGGCGGCCGCAGCGCTCTGCGCGACATAGGCGACCTGGCCGCCGCGCAGCCGCGCGAGCTCGGCCGGCGCGAGCGCGCGCACGTCCGCCCCGCCGACCCGGATGCCGCCGTCGGCGATGCGACAGCCGCGGCGGGCGTAGCCCAACAGCGACAGTGCGATCGTGGTCTTGCCGGAGCCGGACTCGCCGATCAGCGCCAGCACCTCGCCGCGGGCGACGGTAAAGCCAATGTCTCGGACGATGTCCGTCTCGGCGCCGCGGTCATTCGTGGCGGTGACGCGCAGGCCGGAGACTTCGACCAGCGGCGTCATCGAACGATCTCGTGGTTGCTGCCGGACAGGCCGTCGATAAGCAGGGTGATACCGATGGTGAGGATGGCGATCGCGACCGCGGGCACGACCACCGCGGGGGCCGCCTCGTAGATGCCGACGATGTTCTCGCGCACCAACGCGCCCCAATCGGCATTGGGCGGCTGAATGCCGAGGCCGAGAAAGCTGAGCCCGCTCAGCAGCAACACGACAAAGACGAAGCGCAGGCCGAGGTCCGTCATCACTGGGAAGAGCATATTGGGCAGAATCTCCTCGCGCAGGATGTATGCCGTGCCCTCCCCCCGCGCGCGCGCGACCTGGATGAAATCCATGGCATTGATGTCGAGCGCCAGCGCGCGCGAGATGCGGAACGAGCCCGGAACGTAGCTTACCGCCGCCATCAGCACGAGCACCGGCAGCGAGGTGCCGAACGCCGCCACCACGACCAGCGCGAACATCAGATGCGGGATCGAGATGAGCGCGTCCGCCGCACGGCTGATCAGCGCATCGATCCAGCCGCGCCGCACCGCCGCCAGCAGGCCGAGCGTCGTGCCGGCAAGGCAGGCGAGCACGGTCGCCAGGAGCGCCACGCCCACAGTGTAGCGCGCGCCGTGCAGGATGCGGCTCAGCATGTCGCGGCCGAGATAGTCGGTGCCGAGCGGATAGGCGGTGCTCATCGGCGCGAAGGGACCGGCATTGACGACGTATCCGGCGCTGTATGGCGCGAGATACGGCCCGAACGCGGCCAGCGTGGCCCAGAACAGAACCAGCGCGATGCCGATCTGCACGGCGGCTGGAATGCGGCGTCGCGGCGCGGTGATCGGGGCAGCGGCGCTCATCGCACGCGCAGCCGCGGGTTGGAGAGGATCGAGCAGAGGTCGGCCGCCAGCACCAGGATCATGAAGGCGGCGCAGAAGATCATCGCGCAGGCCTGGACCAAAGGCATATCGCGCGTCTCGACTGCGTCGACCGCTAGCTTGGCGAGGCCGGGGTAGCTGAAGATCACCTCGACGATGATCACGCCGCCGAGCAGCGAGGAGAGGTTGAGAGCGACCGCGTTGGCGATCGGGCCGGCGGCGTTGGGCAGCGCGTGGCGCAGCACCAGCCGCGCTGGTCGCACGCCCTTGAGCCGCGCCATCTCGATATAGGAGGAATCGAGCACGCCGAGCAGCGCCGCACGCGTCATCCTCACCATCTGCGCCATGATGCCGAAGCTCAAAGTCAGCACCGGCAGCGCGAGGGTGCGCAGCGCCCCGCCCAGCGAGTCGACCACAGGTGTCGCCATGGCGGAAGCCCAGCGCAGCTGGACCGCGAACAGGATCACGCCGATCGTCGCCAGCAGGAATTCGGGCACCGAGACCAGCGACACCGCGGTGATGTTGGTCACGCGGTCATAGGCCGTGCCGCGCCAGATCGCCGAGGTGACGCCGAGCAGCAAGGCCAGCGGCACCGCGACCGCCGCGGTGAGCGCCGCCAGGAACAGCGAGTTGGTGAGGCGCGGACCGATCAGCTGGCCGATCGGCATGCGGTTGATCAACGAGATGCCGGGATCGCCGGTCAGGAGGCCGGCGAGCCAGCGTAGGTAGCGTTCGGGCGCGGGTAGATCGAGGCCGAGCGCCTGGCGCAGGCCCGCCACCGCCTCGGGCGAGGCGGACTGGCCGAGAATCGCCTCGGTCGCGTCCCCAGGCAGGATGCTGGCGCCGACGAACACGACCACCGAGACAACGAGCAAAGTCAGCAGGCCGCCGCACACCCGCCGGAGGATCATCCCCAGCATCAGCATGTGCGGCGCCCGCTTCTCAATCGGCCGCTGGCTCAGCTCTCGAGCCAGACATTCTCGGAATAGGAGTAGCCCATCAAACCCCCGGTCGGAATCGCGCGCAGCCCCTTCAGCTTGGTCGTATGGGCATCGAGGATGCTGAAGAACACCGGGATGCCGATGCCGCACTCGTTGTGCACCAGGGTCTGCATCTCGCCGTACATCTGCCGGCGCCGCGCATCGTCGGTTTCCGCCCGCGCCGTGACCAGCAGCTGGTCGAAGCGCTCGCTGCGCCACGCACTCTCGTTCCAGTTCGAATCGGACTTGAAGAACAGCGTGAACAGGACATCGGCGCTGGGCCGTGGGTTGATGCTGCCGAAAGTCAGCGGGAACTTCATCCACACGTTCGACCAATAGCCGTCGGCCGGCATGCGCTTGACGTCGATGTTCATGCCGATCCCCTGCCCTGCCTGCTGCAGCAGCACCGCCTGGTCGAGCATGGTGCTGCTGGCCATGGTGTGAATCGGGATCGGCGTGTTGGCGAATCCGGAACGTTGGAGATGAAATCGCGCCTTCTCCGGGTCGAACGGCCGCTGCGCTAGGCCGGGAAAGAAGAAGCGATTCGTCGGGTCGATCGGCTGGTCATTTGCTACCACCGCATACCCCTGGAACACCGCACTCCTCATCTGCTCGCGGTCTTGCAGATGCTTGAGCGCCAAGACGAGGTCCGGATTGCGGCTCGGATCGGCGTCCTTCCGCATCACGACGTCGTTGTAGCCGCCGGCTTTGGTCTCGAAGACGGCATAGCCGCTCGCTGTCTGCACGCGGCGCGCCAGGCGTGGGCTGATCGACGCCGCGACGTGGACATCGCCCGACAACAGCGCGTTGAGCCGCGCGGTCTCATCGGGAATGCCGATCAGCTCGATCTCGTCGAGATAGGGACGGCCGGACTTCCAATAGTCCGGATTGCGCACTGCGATCGACTTGACGCCGGGCATGAATTCCTGGCAGCGATAGGGGCCGGTACCAACCGCCTTGCTGAAATCGGTCGTGCCGTCCTTGATGATCAGGAAATGCGGCGTGCCGAGCACCACTGGCAGGTCGGCATTGGGCGAGGCGAGCGCGATTCGCACCTCGTGCGTTCCGGTCGCGGTGATTTCCTCCATGGGCAATGCCAGTGCGCGCGCCGCCGACCCGGTCTTGGGATCCTTGTGGCGCGCGAGCGAATAGACGACGTCGACCGCCGTGAGCGGCGAGCCATCATGGAACTTGACGCCTTGGCGGATCTTGAACGTCCAGACCGTGGCGCGCTCGTTGGCGAACGATTCGGCGAGCTCGGGCTGCGGCGTCAGGCTCTGATCCAGCCGCGTCAGGCCGTTGTAGAACGTGAAGCAGCGCGTGTAGTCGGTCTGGTTGTTCTGCTTCGCCGGATCGACCGTATCCGCGGTGGAGGAGGTCTGCGACGCCACCCGAATCCGCCCGCCGCGCTGCGGCGTCTGCGCCAAGGCGCGGCTCGCGCTAGCAACGATTGTGCTGGCCATGGCCGTCGCCATGCCGGCGGAGCTCAGCCAGCGGATCAATTGGCGCCGACTCGCCCCACGCCTTAAGGCAGTCTCGATCAGCGCCGTGTCGGAGAATTCCGGCAGGATGGCCGGATAACGCTTCGTAGTCATGCCGCCAGTACTCCCCTGTTTTGAAGGTGGCGACGACCGGCCGAACCGGCGCCGCGGCACCGTTCTTGCTCTTCGATGGGCGAATATCATCTACCCCTGAACGACAAAGTCATCGCCAGAAATCCTGGAAGGGGTATACGCTGGACGTATGGCCGGACTGGGAAGGCTGATACCGTCGTTGCGGAGCCTGATGATCTTCGAGGCCGTCGCGCGGTCCGGGAGCTGCAGCGCGGCCGCGCGCGAGTTCAACGTCACCCAGCCCTCGGCCAGCCGCAATATCGCGCAACTCGAAGCGCATCTCGGGACGGCGCTATTTATCCGCAGCGCGGCCGGTATGGAGCTGACTCGCGAAGGCCAGCTTCTCTTCGCCGCTCTGAGCGATGGCTTCCAGAGGGTGGAGGCGGCCATTCATGACATCGCGGCGTTGCGCATGCGCAAGGATTTGGTGGAGTTGTCGCTCTCGACCGCCTTCGTCACGCACTGGCTGGTGCCGCGCCTTCCGGCATTCCATCGGGCCTTTCCCTCGGTCGACCTGCGCTTCCAGCTCATTCCCAGCAACCTGCGCGGCGGACCCGGGCAGGTCGACCTTGCCATGCGCATGAAGGGCGAGCACGACGCGGATTACCACAGTTGGCATTTTGCACCCGAGCTCATCGTCCCGGTGTGCAGCCCGAGCTACCTGGCCCAGCATGGGCTCCTGCATGGCACGCTGGGGGAGGCCGGCCACACGCTTCTGCACCTCTCAGATGCGTATTTCGATCCCCACACTCTGTGGGGCGCGTTCGACCGGCCGCTGTCGCTCCAAGCCCTGCTCGAATTCTCCGACTACGCCGTCGTGTTGCAGGCGGCGATGCGTGGCGCCGGCATCGCGCCCGGCTGGATTTCGGTCGTCTCCCGCGCGCTTGGCGATGGAGCGCTGGTGCCGGCTTCGCCGAGGCGGATACGCACGGACAAGCATTTCCACCTCCTCGCGTCGCGCGGCAGGCCGTTGCGGGATATCGTCGTTGCCATCTGCGAATGGATGATCGAGCAGATGCAGGAGGATATGGAGCGCGTCGCCGCGTTGCTCAATCCCACGGTGTGACCGGGAGACACGCGATGTCAGTCGCGCGGCGGTTCCGACCGGTGCCGACGCGAACTGCGAAAAGGGCGATCTCCGCCAATCGCCCAACGGCCATTACATCTATGGCGCGGAAGGGCGTCAGATAGCGCGGTCGCCCTCTACTCCGCCGCGGCGCGTTTCGGTGCGCGGTGGAGCGTTTCCATCTCGCGGCGTAGGCGCACCGCGTCCTGCGTCTCGTCCACCCGCACGTCCGCCCAGCGGACGATGCCGCCCGCCGTCACCGGGTTGACCAGCTTCACCTTGTGGGCGAGGCCCAGCGGCAAGGCGCCTGTGTCGAGACTGGCCGCCGCCGGCATCAGCCGCCCAACCACCGTGTAGCCGCCCTCGCCGTCGAGCACCTCGCCGGGTTTGAGGTCGCGCTTGGCGGTGGCCACAGCGTCGGCACGGAACCCATCGGCGCAGCCGGTCGGCTCGCCGCGCAAGCCGACGGCGGCGACGCTGATGCCAAGCTCAAGCCCGATCAAATGCCAGCGCTTGTAGAGCGCGGCGTAGCGGCTGCTCGGGTCAGTCACCACGCCGTATTCGGTGAAACAGCGGCGCACATACTCGCTGTCGCCCTCGAAGACAACGAACACGCCCCAGCGGATGTGATGCGGGATCGGCCGCCCGTCGCGCTCCAGCGACGACAGCACCTCAACCTGGCCCTTGGCGTGAAGCTGGCCGCCCTCGGATTTCGGCCGGCAGACGAAGGGCAGATCGTCGAGCGAGCACGGCGGGAATTCGAGCCCGTTGGGCGGCGGCACCAGGCCGGTCGCGTTGCAGACGGCGGTGGTCTCGATCGCCGGCTTCGATCCGTCGAGGAAGGAGTTGAACATCTGCGGATTGAGGCCGCCGAGCTTCGCCTGCTCCGGCGTCAGGCCGTAATAGCCCCACACCGTTTCCGGCGTCGACTGCGCGTAATGCGGCAGCCATTTATGACCGCGCCCGGCGGCGACCACGTCGAAGCCGGCGGCGCGCGACCAATCGACGAGATCGCAGATCAACGCCGGCTGGTCGCCATAGGCCAGGCTGTAGACAACCCCAGCCTCGGCCGCCTTGCGGGCGAGCAACGGGCCGCAGAATGCGTCGGCCTCGACCGTCACCATCACCACATGCTTTTTCGCCGTGAAGGCTTTCAGCGCATGCGTCACGGCGGAAGGTGGATGCCCGGTCGATTCGATGACGACATCGAGGCCAGGGTGAGCGATCAGCGCGCCGGCATCGTCGCCGACATGCGTGCCGCCGGTCTTCTGCGCCTCGTCGAGGCTGCGCGCGGCGATGCGCGCGGCGTCCCAGCCGGTGCGCGTCAGTGCCTCCCTGGCGCGCGGAACCGACAGATCGGCAACGCCGAGCAGATGGATACCCGGAGTGCGCCGCGCCTGGGCGAGATACATGGTCGCGAACTTGCCGGCACCGATCAGGCCGACGCGCAGCGGCTTGCCGGCGGCCTGGCGTTCGAGCAGCTTGCGGTGAAGGTTCATTCTCCGGTCTCCGTTCCGCTGGCCTCATGGTTCGAGACGGCCGCTAACGCGGCCTCCTCACCATGAAGTCAAAACTTTTTACCCCACCCTGAGGAGCCGTGACGCGTAGGCGACGCGGCGTCTCGAAGGGTGAGACGCTGACGGCCCTACTCCGCCGCGCTGCGACGCCCGCGCGCGTCGCGGATCAAGCAGTCGTCCGGCAGCGTCTCGATCGGCGTGAATTCGTGATTTGCTATCCAGGTCGGCCGCTTGAAGCGGCGGATGGCGTTGTCGCAACGGTTGAGCGACAGATAGACGATCCAGCGTGACCACGGCGTCAGGTTGGAGCTCGAGGCGTGTACCATGTTGCCGTGAAACAGCAGCATCGATCCCGGCGGCCCCTTCGGCGCAACAATCCCGCCCTCGGCCACCAGCCGCGTGATCGTCTCGTTGTTGATCGTCCACAGCGGATAGCTGGTCGTAGTCACGTCATGGCCGGCCTCAAGCCGCCCCTTGCGGTGGCTGCGTGGGATGAACATCAGCGGGCCATTGAACTCGTTGGCCTCGGCCAGGAACAGCGCAATGTTCATAGCGCGTGGGTTGGGCATGTCGTCGTCTTGGTGCCAGGTCGCATAGTCCTGGTGCCACTGCCATACGGCCCCGTCGAACGCCGCCTTGGCGTTGATCTTGAACTGGTGCATGTAAAGCTTGTCGGAGCCAAGCAGTTGCGCGCCCGGTTCCAAGAGCCGCGGATGTCGCGCCAGTTTTTCGTAGACCGGATTCCACGTCTGCACATAGAAGGCCGAGCGCGGCGACGTGCTGCCCTTCTCGCGGATCACCTCCTGGCGCTGCTCGGCGAAGATGCCGGGCACCGCGCCGTTGAGGACGTCCATCTCCTCTATCGTGAAGACATTCGGCAGGAAGAGATAGCCTTCTTCCTCGAACTGGCGGATTTGCTCCGGTGTCAGCTTCATCGGCGCCTTCTCCACACTTTGCGAAGTTGACTTCAAGCGGATTGCCTCACGACGTCAACGTGACGGTGCATCAACTCCGCGGTAAGCATCCGTGCCGCCGCCTCCGCGTGCGCGCGTGCCCGGGACTCGGCCTGCGTTGCATCGCCTATGATGACGGCGGCGAGAATAGCCGCATGCTCGTCCCAAATATGCTCGACGGGCCGATCGGAGCGCAGAACTGCCCCCATCATCCGCCGTATGTGTTGCCAGTGCAGAGACGCGGTCTCCGCAATCAGCGGATTGCCCGACAAGTCGTAGATGAAGCGATGAAAATCGATATCGGCGCGAATCAACCAATCAACGTCGCGCGCGGCTGCCGCCGCACGACCAGCCGCTATTAGTTGCTCACCGCGGACGGCCGCATCGCCGGAGCGGTGCGCCGCGGCGCTGTGCGCTGCCGTGGCGTCGAGCGCCGCGCGCACTTGATAAAGTTGCTCAACGAAGACGGGATCGAGCGGCGCCACGGCCAGACCGCGGCGGCCGGAATCCCGTACGAATCCCTGTTTCTTGAGCAACAGGAGCGCTTGCAACACGGGCTGTCGCGAAACGGAAAGGGTCGTGGCAAGACCGTCCTGCGTGATCCGCTCACCCGGTGCCAGGCGACCAGCGCAAATCGCGTCCTGTATCGCCGCATACACTCGATCGACGAGCTGGGGGTGCACTTCCAATTTTTGCAATGACTTAACTCTCTTTCGGAACGTTCGTATACCGTATACGAATTTCCGTCCTCGCGTCAAGGGCAAGCATCGGCCGCGCAGCCGACCAACAATCCGCAAGGCTTCGAGCGCCGCAAAACTCCTGACTCCGCCGCCCGCGCACCAATGCCGAACTCGACGGCGAGGCGCTCGAAGCGCTGGCGGCGCCCGAGCCGGCCGGCCGCAAAGATTAAGTGCGTGCGGATACCGTTGTAGTAGTTGGCTTACTTCCTCAGGATGCGTCGCAGGTGAGCGGCACTGACGACGATCAGGTGGTCAAGGCAATCCCGGCGGTTCGATCCAATCAAACGCTCTGCATGCGCGTTGTACCAAGCAGAGCGTGGCGCGGTCGGTATCGGATGCCCATCGATCGGGCGCGACACTGGAATGGTGCACCATACGACGTGTCGCGATCACGTATCAGAAAGCGCGGAGCCGAGTCCCACGGGACCGCTTCCGAGATCTGGCGCGCTGGCCACCCCGTCGTTGGGTGGCCGTCACACCGATCGACACCAGCTTACGGCGGGCATGCCGCAGGATAACGAAGACGTTTGCTCCACCCCAAGTCGATGCAGGCATGACGAAGCATCGATTGCGTATCCAAACTCAGGCCGCAAAGACGCCGCCGTTGACGTCGATCGTCGCGGCCGTGACGTAGGACGCCTCATTACTGACGAGAAACATGACCGACGCCGCGACATCGCCCGGGACGCCGACACGCCGCACCGGTATGGTCGCCGCCGCCTCGCGTGCTGTCTCTGAGTCGGCCGGCGCGGTCATGTTCGAGCTGATCCAGCCGGGCGCAAGGCAATTGACCGTGATGCCGTATGGCGCCAGATCGACCGCCAGGGCGCGCGTCAGTCCGGCAAGGCCGGCTTTGGCGGCGGCGTAATGCGGCCCGGCAATCCTGGGGGTCGTGCGTCCGGCGATTGAGCCAATGTTGACGATGCGACCCCAGCCGCCCGCCATCATGACCGGCACCACGGCGCGGCTGCACAGCCAGGCACTGGTCAGATTGATGTCGATCACCCACCGCCATTCGTCGAGCTCGATTTGGCCGCCCCATGACTCCGGCGACCGTCGCTTGGGCGAGAGGCAGGCGTTGTTGACAAGGATATCGATCCGGTCGATTTGCCGATGCACATCGTCGAAGAAATCGATTACGGCAGTCGGATCGGTGAGCCGGCCGACAACTCGATCGCTGGCGGCGCATTCAGCCGGCGCGGCCGCTAGGTGCTCGCGGCTGGTGCCACAGAAGGCCACGCGTCCACCGGCAGTCAACAGCTGACGATGACGACCGCCCCATCACTCTCCTACACCATTCCCAGGGACACGACACATCTGCGACGCAATTTGGGCATGTACTCCGATTGTTGCGACAGTTACCGCGCGCACTCATCTTTGCGAAGGATGCGCCCTTCGGACGGGCAATCCAGCGTACCGGACGTGTCGTCCGCATCTCTACATTCGGCGGACCGCACCATGCTTGTACAACGGTCAAATAGATGGAAACCACAGGTACAGACGGCAATAGAATGCATTCACGCTCCATTGACAGCCGGTCGAACTCTGGATGCGTTCTCTTTGCGTTCTAAGAAAGGTGGGCTGCCTGCAACGGGCAATACTCTGACGACCTTGGGTGACCTTGAGGACGCACATGGTTTGCTCCGTGCATCCGCGCCGAGCTCACTTGCCCACGAGTTATGACGCGAACGATCTGATACATGGCGGGGCCTTAACGTGGGCAATATCCTTCCGGCGCGCGAATCTCCGGCCGGTGAATTCCGATAGCGGGCTTGTATCCCTGTGGCAGGCGGTGAGCATGTCCCGGTCGAACGAGTTCTTGGGAATGGGTTGACATGGATCTCGAC
>JACQDQ010000345.1 GCA_016201015.1 Pseudomonadota bacterium
CCTGCTCTATGATCCGCAGCCGCTGCACATCGACATCGAGGCGGCAAAGGAGTCGATCTACGGCGGGCTCATCGCCAGCGGCTTTCAGACGCTCGCGCTGTCCTTCCGCATGCTCTATCAGATCGGCTTTCTGACGGCGGCAAGTCTCGGCGGGCCGGGCCTCGACGAGCTGCGCTGGCTGAAGCCGGTGCGTCCGGGCGACACGTTGCGGGTGCGCGGCGAGGTCAAAGAGGCCAAGGCGTCGAAGTCGAAGCCCGATCGCGGCGTCATTCGGATGGCGGTGACCGCCGTTAACCAACGCGACGAGCCGGTGCTCACCGCCACCTTCATCATGTTCGCGAAAAATCGGGCCGCGGCGTCCCCCTGAGCGGGCGATGGTTCCTCCGTGGCGGTGGGTTTCAAACCCGCCCCCACGCGCGACGCTCGCTGCGTCCGGCAAGAATGCGCCGGGCCGATCGATTGACGCCGGCCTGAAGTCATGTTAACAATTGAACAACTGTTCAATTGTATAGTTATTCTATGCCGCTGCGCATTAAGCCCAGCCCGCCGCATTCCGACGGTCAGGTCGCCGAGCTCGCCGATCTGTTCCATCTGCTCGGCGATGGCACGCGCTTGCGCATCGTGCTCGCCTGCCTGCACGCACCGGTGTCGGTCAACTCTATCGCCGGCCAGCTTGGGCTGGACAACTCGCTGGTGAGCCATCACCTGCGCCTGCTCAAGGCGGCGCGCATCGTGCGGGCGGAGCGGCGCGGCAAGCAGGTGTTCTACGTCGCGGCCGACGCCCATATCCGGCGCGTCGTGACGGACTTGCTGGCGCACCTCGCCGAGCCGGGCAGCGGAAGAGCCAGATGAGCGCGACCTGCCATCACCGCGATCATCCGCGCGATGCGGGTCCGGGTCTCTACACGGAATATCGCCGGGTGCTGTGGGTCGCGCTGCTGATCAACGCCGGTATGTTCGCGCTCGAACTCGTATCGGGCATGCTCGCCGGCTCGGTCGCGTTGCTCGCCGACAGCCTGGATTTCCTGAGTGATGCCGCAAACTACGGCATCAGCTTGCTGGTGCTTGGTCGCACCCTGCGCTGGCGCGCCGGTGCGGCGCTGGTCAAAGGGGCGAGCATGGGCGCGTTCGGACTGTGGGTGCTCGGCAGCGCGGTCCACCATGCGACGCTCGGCACTGTGCCGCAGGCGGCGTTCATGGGTGCGATCGGCTTGCTGGCGCTTGTCGCCAACCTCTTCGTCGCCGTCTCGCTGTTTCGCTATCGCGACGGCGACAGCAACATGCGTTCGGTCTGGCTGTGCATACGCAATGATGCGATCGGCAACGTCGCTGTAATCGCCGCGGCGACCGGCGTGTTCGCCACTACGTCCGGCTGGCCGGATTTCGCTGTCGCCGTCGTCATGGCGGCCCTCGCTTTGGCGGCGGCGTACCAGGTGATTCGCCATGCCATGGCCGAATGGCGCGAGCCGCACCCGGCTGCCGTGCCGCGAGCTGCCGTCCCTGATCGGCGCTA
Source organism: Pseudomonadota bacterium (assembly GCA_016201015.1). GTDB lineage: Bacteria > Pseudomonadota > Alphaproteobacteria > CACIAM-22H2 > CACIAM-22H2 > JACQDQ01. Next base: position 1,514 of record JACQDQ010000345.1, read on the forward strand.
GGGCGAAGCGACCAATTGTCGCAGTGCGCCTTGGCGGTTGCCCTCAGCGGGCGAGATCACTAGGGTCCGCAGCGGGCCAGGGCCTCCCAACGGGTCCCGGCTATTCTGGAAGGAATAGCGCCATGAAGCCGACTCTACGGCCGAAATCCCCGCATTTTTCCTCTGGTCCCTGCGCCAAGCGCCCTGGCTGGTCGCTCAGCGCTCTCGGCGACGCCTGCGTCGCGCGCTCGCATCGTTCGAAGGCCGGCAAGGCCAAGCTGGCCGAGGTCATCGACCGCACCCGTGCCATCCTCGGCATTCCCAGGGACTGGCGGATCGGCATCGTGCCGGCCTCAGACACCGGGGCGGTGGAAATGGCGCTATGGTCGCTGCTCGGCCCGCGCGCCGTCGACGTGCTCGCCTGGGAAAGCTTCGGCGCCGGCTGGGCCAACGACATCGCCAAGCAGCTCAAGCTCGGGGACATACGGCTCCTGGAAGCCCCCTATGGCCGCCTTCCCGATCTGACGCAGATCTCGCCCGACCATGACGTGGTGTTCACCTGGAACGGCACGACTTCGGGCGTGCGCGTGCCGAACGGCGAGTGGATCAGCGCGACGCGCCAGGGCCTGACGATCTGCGACGCGACCTCGGCGGCGTTTGCCATGGCGCTGCCTTGGGACAAGCTCGATGTCACGACCTGGTCCTGGCAGAAGGTGCTGGGCGGCGAGGGGCAGCACGGCATGCTCGTGCTGTCACCTCGCGCGGTCGAGCGGCTGCAGGATCATGTTCCGCCGTGGCCGCTGCCGAAGATCTTCCGCCTGACGCAGGGCGGCAAGCTGATCGACGGCGTCTTCAAGGGCGAGACGATCAACACGCCGTCGATGCTCTGCGTCGAGGATGCGCTCGACGGGCTCAAATGGGCCGAGGGCATCGGTGGATTGAATGCGTTGATCGCGCGGGCCGAAGGCAATCTCGCGGCGATGGCGGCCTGGGCGAGGCGCGCCGGCTGGCTCGATTTCCTGGCCGAGGAGCCGGCGACGCGATCCTGCACCTCCGTATGTTTCAAGCTGACCGATCGGCTGATGGCCGCCCTGAATGCCGAACGCCGCGCCGCTATCTCCAAGCGGCTCGTCGCGCTGCTCGAAGCGGAAGGCGTCGCCTACGACATCGATGCCTACCGCGACGCGCCACCCGGCTTGCGCATCTGGGCCGGGGCGACCGTCGAAACGAGCGACCTGGAGGCGCTGTTCCCGTGGCTCGACTGGGCGTTTGCGCTGATCAAGGACGAATTCACGGCCAAAGCCTGAGGAGCGCGCCATGCCAAAGGTACTCATCGCCGACAATCTGAGCCCGCGCGCCGTCGCCATCTTCAAGGAGCGCGGAATTTCCTGCGAGACCAGGACCGGCCTCAAGCCCGCCGAGCTCAAGGCCATCATCGGCGAATTCGATGGCCTCGCCGTCCGCTCCGCGACCAAAGTCACCGCCGATTTGCTCAAGGGTGCAACGCGGCTGAAGGTGGTTGGCCGCGCCGGCATCGGCGTCGACAACATCGACGTGCCGGCGGCAACGGCACGCGGCGTGGTGGTCATGAACACGCCGTTCGGCAACTCGATCACCACGGCCGAGCACGCCATCGCGCTAATGTTTGCCCTCGCACGTCAACTTCCCGCTGCCGATCGCTCGACG
>JACQDQ010000060.1 GCA_016201015.1 Pseudomonadota bacterium
ATGCACGTGGCGTGCCGCACGGCCAAAGGGCTACGCAACTCGACGACAGGGCTGTCCTTCGAGTTTCGCGATGCCGGTGTCAACGCGATTTGTTGCTCGATTGGCGCAACGTCATCGACAACGTGTTGCTCCCGGCCGAGCTGAAAAGGATCGATCAGGACGCGGCGCGAAGGCGCGGCCACGAATTGCTGGCAGAGCTCGGCGTCGCGGACTTCGCGCAACGGCATCCCTGGGAGCTGTCCGGCGGCATGCGGCAGCGCGTGGCGATCGCGCGGGCGCTGCTTTGCACGCCGTCGATGCTGTTCCTCGACGAGCCGTTCAGCGCGCTCGACGCGCTGACGCGCGATCAGATGAACGTGACCCTGCAGAATGTCCGGATCGGCGAGCGCGTCACGACGGTGCTGATCACCCACAGCATCCTCGAGGCCGTCTTTCTTTCCGACCGCGTGATCGTCATGTCGCCGCGGCCGGGCAAGGTGCTCGACGACATCGCGGTGCCCTTTCCGCGGCCGCGCCGGCTGAGCCTCAGGGAAGAGCCGGCCTTTGTCGAGATCACGCGCCGCATCCGCGTCCACTTCGAGAGAACCGGGGTCCTGGTCGGATGAGCGCCGAAGCGGCCGAGCAAGCGGCAGGCGCATCCGCCACGGCCACGGCGCCGCGCAAGCCCGCCAACGGCAATTCCGGCGCGTTTCTCTACCCGCTCCTCAGCGGCGTCGGCGGCCTGGCGGCGTGGGAACTGGCCGTCCGTGCGTTCCACCTGCCGCCGTATCTCTTGCCGGCGCCATCGCACGTCATCGTGGTGATGGGCGATTACTGGCTGATGCTGATGCGCCAGCTCAGCTTCACGGCGCTGGCCGCGGCCGTCGGCTTCGCGATCGCGCTGGTGCTCGGGGTCGTCGCCGGGGCGGCCATCACGGCGTCGCGCACCGTCGATCGCATGCTCTACCCCTGGCTGGTCATCTCGCACGCGGTGCCGAAAGTGGTCGTGGCGCCGCTGTTCATCGTGTGGCTCGGCTTCGGCCTGAAAAGCGAGATCATCTTCGTGGTCGTATTCACGTTCTTTCCGATCATCGTCAACACGGTGACCGGACTGAAATCGGCCGATCTCGACCTGCTGCTGCTGGTGCGGTCGATGGGCGCCAACCCGCTCCAGATCCTGTGGAAGATCCGCATTCCCGGCGCCCTGCCCAGCATCTTCGCCGGCATCAAGATCTCGGCCACCTTGGCCCCGGTCGGCGCCGTGATCGGCGAGTTCGTCGCCTCCAATCAGGGGCTCGGTCATATGCTGCTGCAGGCGGTCGGCAGTTTGGAAACGCCGCTGGCCTTCGCCGCGGTGTTCGTCATCTCGATCTTCGGCATTGCCATCTGGTACCTGGCCGAGATGATCGAGCGATGGACCATTCCCTGGCACGCGAGTCAGCGCGGATCGATCCTCGGCCTATGACAGGGCCGGCATGAATATGGAGAAGGAGACACCATGAAAGACCGTTGCATCGTGCCGATATCCGCCGGCAGGCCGCTTTCCGCGCTGGCGGCGGTCGTCGGGCTTGCCGCCGGGCTGATAGCCTCGCCGGCCGCGGCGCAGAAGATGAACCTGCTGCTCGATTGGGCCTGGCTGCCCTACCACACCGTCTTCCTGACGGCGGAGGACCGCGGCTTCTACCGCGACGCCGGCCTGGATTTGAAGATCGAGCAGGGGCGCGGCTCGGCCACGACGGCGGTGGTCGTCGGCCAAGGTGGTTTCGACATCGGCCACATCAACGTGACCAATGCCGCCCAAGCCATCGCCAAGGGCGTGCCGCTCAAAGTGGTGGCGGTGTACCAGCACCGCTCCTCGGCGTCGTTCATCGGCATGAAGGACAAGGTCCAGTTGAAGGGCCCGGAGTCGCTGAAGGGAATCAAGATCGGCAGCACGCCCGGCGGCTCGGACGGGCTTAGCCTCGCGCTCTTCACCAAGTTGAACAATATCCCGAAGGATAGCCTCAACATCGTCGGGCTCGACGGCGCCGCCAAGCGCGCGGCTCTGCTGAATGGCGTTGTGGATGTGGTCAGCGGCGACAGCCACGCCTACGCCGCGATTCTGCGCGGCAGCGGCAAGGAGCCCGCGCTGCTGCTGCTCGCCGATTACGGCGTGCCGCTGCTTGGGTTCGGCTTTGCCGTCAACGAGCCGTTCGCCAAGCGCGAGCCGCAGGCGATCAAGAAGTTCCTGGCGGCGACCAAGCGCGGGTTCGACGTGGCGGTCGACGATCCGCGTGCGGCGTGTGCCTTCATCCAGTCGAAGGTGCTGATCCCCGGCAGCGTGGAGCAATGCGTCGATTACTTCATGGGCCTCGTCACCCTCTCGCAGTCGCCGAAGGACGCGAATTGGGGCCGCCAGAGCCCCGACGAGTGGGAAAAACTCGTCGCGACCTTGAAAAGCGTGGACGAGATCCAGGGCGACAAGAAATCGAGCGAATACTTCACCAACGACTTCGTGCCGTGAAGCCGAGATGAATCGCGCGATGACGAACTCGGCCCGGCGCGCGTCATGACATCCTTCGACGTTGCGATCGTCGGTGGCGGCCACAACGCGCTGGTCTGCGCCGGCTATCTGGCCGGGGCGGGGCTGCAGGTCGTCGTACTCGAACGCTCGCCCCGGCTCGGCGGCCCGGTGGCGAAGGTCGAGTTTCTGCCCGGCTATCACTGCAGTTTCTCCAATTCGCCCGGTTCGCTCGAGCCGAAGATCGCGCGCGATCTCGAGCTCGAGCGCCACGGGCTGCACTTCAAGACCCAGGACCCGATGCTGGTTCACCCGTTGGCGGACGGGCGCCTGTTCGTCGGCTGGCGCGAGCGCGCGCGCAACGCCGCGCAACTGGAAGCCTTCGCCCCCGGCGAGGCGGCCCGCTACGACGATTTGTTCAAATACGTCCAGGATTTCGCCGACAAACTGGGCATCTCGCTGTTCCGTCCGCCGCCGACGCTGCACGAGCTCGTGCGCAATCTGACGGCGCTGGCGGATCAGGAAGCGTTCGCGCGGCTGTTCTTCGGCAGCGTCCGCGACCTGTTCGAGGAATTCATGTTGGCGGACGAAACCAAGGCGGTGCTGGGGCCGATCAGCACCGTCGGCGGCCTGGCGGCACCCGGCACGCCGGGGACGCCGCTCAATCTGCTGATGCGCCCGCTATCCCTGGCCTCGCTGGCGGTCGATCCGGGCTACGATCCCCGCCGCATGCCGCTGCGTGGCTCCACCGGGCTCCCGGTCGGCGGCATGGGCGCGATCCCCGAATCGATGGCGGCCTGCGCCCGCAGCCGCGGCGTGGTCCTGCGCGCCGCGACCTTGGTCACCCGGATCCTGATCCGGGACGGCGCGGCGCGCGGCGTCGTCACCGCGTCGGGCGAGGAAATCGAGGCGCCGATCGTCGTCTCCGCCGTCAATCCCCGGATCACCGTGCTCGACCTCATCGAAGACCATCCGGATTGGCGCGATCTCAAGGCAAAGATGGCGCGCAAGCGCATGGCCGGCAAGGCCTACAAGCTGGTACTGGCGCTCGACGGCATGCCGCGCTACGCCGCCGCCCGGTCCGACGAGGAGGCGGCGCTGCTGTCCTCGGCCCAGTTCCGCATCGCACCCAGCCTCGACTATGTCGAGGCCGCGCATACCGACATGCTGCAGGGCCGGCTGTCGCACCAGCCGGTGATCTGGGGCCTCTGCCCGTCGATGACCTCGCCGGTGCTGGCGCCGCCGGGCAAGCACGTGCTCAGCCTCAATGTCGGCAACGCCCCCTATCGGCTGC
>JACQDQ010000340.1 GCA_016201015.1 Pseudomonadota bacterium
GAATTCCTGTTCAAGAAGAACAAGGTCGACCGCGTCGAGGGTACGGGGCGCGTGGCCGGGGCCGGCACGGTCACCGTCAACGGCAAGGACGGCAAGGCGGTCACGCTCAAGACCAAGAACATCGTGATCGCCACCGGTTCGGACTCGATGCCGCTGAAGGGTGTCGAGGTCGACGAGCAGCGCATCGTCTCGTCGACCGGCGCGCTGACTTTGCCCGAGGTGCCGAAGCGGCTGGTCGTGATCGGCGGCGGCTATATCGGCCTCGAGATGGGCTCGGTCTGGCAGCGCCTGGGCTCGGTGGTCACGGTCGTCGAATTCCTCGACCGCATCTTGCCCGGCATGGATGGCGAGGTGTCGTCGCAGATGCAGCGCATCCTCGGCAAACAGGGCATGGTGTTCAAGCTCGGCACCAAGGTCACCGGCGCCAAAGCGACCAACAAGGGCGTGGCGCTCACGCTCGAGCCGGCGAAAGGCGGGCCGGAGGAGAAGCTGGAGGCCGACATTGTGCTCCTCTCGATCGGCCGCCGGCCCTATACCGACGGGCTCGGACTCAAGGAGGCTGGCGTCGCGATGGACGATCGTAGCAGCGTCGTCATCGACCAGCATTTCCACACCAACGTGCCGGGCGTCTACGCAATCGGCGACGTCATCGCCGGGCCGATGCTCGCGCACAAGGCGGAGGACGAGGGCGTGGCCGTCGCCGAAATCCTCGCCGGGCAGGCCGGTCACGTGAACTACGAAGCGATTCCGGGCGTCGTCTACACCTGGCCCGAGGCGGCGACGGTCGGCAAGACCGAGGAGCAACTCAAGGAAGCGGGTGTCGCCTACAAGGCTGGCAAGTTCCCGTTCACTGCCAACGGCCGCGCGCGCGCCATGAACGCGACCGACGGCTTCGTCAAGATTCTTGCCGACAAGACGACCGATCGCGTGCTCGGCGTCCACATCGTCGGGCCGGAGGCCGGTAGCCTGATCGCCGAGCTCGTGCTGGCCATGGAGTACGGCGCCTCGGCCGAGGACATCGCGCGCACCTGTCACGCGCATCCGACGCTGAACGAGGCGGTGAAGGAGGCGGCGCTGGCGGTGGATGGTCGCCCCATCCACCTCTAAGCGCGGCAATCACGCCTTTTCCTCCTCGACGATCCCTTCGGAGGCCATCATCCGCATGACCGCCGGGCGTGCTTTCACGAGATCGGTGCAGCGCTTGATGTGCGGGTGGCGATAGGCCGGCCTGTCGAGCCAGCGGCTCCAGCGTGCCAGCATATGGAGAAACAGGTCGGGCGCCGTGAAGCGATCGCCCAAGAGATAGGGTCCGCGTGCGGCCAGCGCGCCGTCGATATAGACGAGCATCTCGGCGAGGCGGCGCGCGGCATTCGCCTTGAACGCGCCCTGGCCCGCCGCATCCTCCACGAACCTGTCGGCGTAGAAATACTCGAAGAACGCCACCTGCACCGTGTTCGAGAGATAGAGCAGCCATTGGTAATAATGCCCGCGCTCCGGCGTGGCGAGCGGCGGCGCCAGCTCGGCGTCGGGGTGCCGGTCGGCAAGATGCATGAGGATCGCCGCCGACTCGGTGAGGGTGTAGTCGCCGTCGACCAGCAGCGGCACCCGCCCCTTTGGGTTGAGCTTCAGATATTCGGGCTGGCGCTGCTCGCCGGCGACGATATCGACGTGGACCAGCTTGTGCGGCGCGCCGATTTCCTCAAGCGCGGCGTGCGGCGCCATATTGGCGGCGCCCGGCGAATAGAACAGCGTGTACATGTTGGACCTTTGCCCCCTGGCCCCGCTCAGCCGCCGAATACGGTCTTGAACAGCAGATAGACGGCTGCCGCGCCGCCGAATACCACCAGGCCGGCCAGCGCGATCGCGCCGACCGAGACTATGCCGCCGATGACGACGAACACGCCGTCGCGCTCGACCAGGCCGAGGGAGACGACGGCCATAGCCACCGCCGGCGGCTGATTGCCGAACGGAATCGGCAGCGAGACGATCGTCGCGAGCACGACGAAGAAGCCGCCGATGATCCGTTCGGCAATCTCGCAAGACAGCGGCGCCCAGCGCGGCCGCAGCACGCCCTCGGCCTTGCGCAGATACGGCGTCGATTTCTCGATCATGGTAACGAAGTCGCCGCGGGCGATCGACCGCTCGGTGAGCCACGCCGGCAGCCACGGCGTCTGCAGGCCCAGCATCATTTGCAGGGCGATGAAGATTTGGGGGAGGCCGAAAATCGTCGAGACGCCGGGAATGGTGCCGAGGCCGATCGCATTGGGCAGCGCGAACAGCAGGATCAGCATGCCGAAGGCGCGGTCGCCGAACACCGACATGAGGTCGCCAAGCCGTATGCGCTCGCTGGTCGTGTTGCGGGCGAGCGCGTCGAGCACGTCGGAAAGCCGGCGGGAATCGTGCGAAGGCGTCTGCATCAATGTGTCGGGGAGGGAACTCTAAGGCCGTGTCGGCAAAGGATCCGCATCCTAGCCGCCCCTCGCCGTCCAGGTCAAAATATTCGCCTGCGTCAATTCTTCGCGCGCGGATGGGCGCGATCGTAGACGTCCAGCATGCGCGCGGCGTCGACCTCGGTATAGCGCTGTGTGGTCGACAGCGAGGCGTGGCCGAGCAAGTCCTGGATCGCCCGCAGATCGCCGCCGGCGCTGAGCAGGTGGGTGGCGAAGCTGTGGCGCAGCGCGTGCGGCGTCGCCGTCTCGGGCAGGCCGAGCTTGGTGCGCAATTCGCGCATCCGCGCCTGCACGATCGCGGCCTTGAGGCGCTTGCCGCGCACGCCGAGGAAGAGCGGGCCGCCGGGACCGGGCCTCCACGGGCAGCGCGCCAGATAGGTGTCGATCGCCGCGCGCGCGACGGGCAGCAGCGGCACGATACGCTGCTTGCGGCCCTTGCCGGTGACCTTGAGCGTCTCGCCCAGCGGCAGGACGCCGCGGTTGAGCGACAGCGCCTCGTCGATGCGCAGGCCGGCGCCGTAGAGCAGGGTAAGGATTGCCGCGTCGCGCGCCGCCACCCACGGCTCCTCGGCGAGCGCGCCGACCTGGGCAACGGCGTCAAGCGCGTCGGCGACGGTGAGCGGCTTCGGCACGGCGTGGGGGCGCTTCGGCGAGCGCAGCGTGCCGATCTGGCCGTTGCGCACGAGGCCGCGGCGGTCAAGCCACCGGAAGAAGCCGCGCAGCACCGAAACGGCGCGCGCGTTAGAGGTCGCCGCTTGCCCTCTTTTTACCCGCGCCGCGAGGAAGGCGCGAAAATCGGCGGCGCGCAGCTCGCCGAGCGCGGCCAATCTGACCGGGCCGCCGAGATGGGTGACAAGAAACGCGACAAAGGCCGCAATGTCGCGCGCATAGGCGGCGATCGTATGCTCCGACGCGCGCCGCTCGAGGCGCAGCCAAGCCTGCCAGGCGGCGAATGCATCGACGAGGTCGGCCGCGGCGGTCGGTGCCGCCGGCGCCGGGATCAGCTCCGGTCGAGCCATCCGCGAATCAGCAGCTCGACCGCCCGCGCAAGGAAGCTGAGCAATTCGGTGCCTTGGCCGGGGTGGAATTTGTCGGGCATGCGGGCGCCGAGCGCGAGGATACCCATCGGCGCCTCCCGGCGGAGATGCAGGCGCAGCAAAGCCTGCGATCGCACCAGCGTGGCGGCGCCGCCGAAGATCTCGGCCTCGCCTGGCTGGTCGGCGATGAGGAGGACCTCGCGGGCGCCGGCCATCAGGCGATCGACCGCGCCTTTCGGCAGGAGCTTGATGTTGGTGCTGTTGCGTTGCGGCGATAGACGGTCGAGCGCCTCGAAGCCAAGCACCGCGGAATCGACTTCGAGATGCACGCCGAGATCGGTGGTGACAATCTCGATCAGATGCTCGAGCGTGGTCGCCGACAGCATGGCGAGCAGCGCGGTGTGCACACGGCCCTGGACCGAATGATTGGCGCGCGAGACGACGAGCAGATCCTGATGCGTCTGCTGCATCCGGCCCATATCGCCGCGGAGCCGGTCGAGCATATAGCGCTGCATGTCGACCACGCCGTTGCCGCGCCGTTGCTCGGGCGGGATCAGGAGCTGCAGCAAATCCGGATTCTGATCGAGGAAATCCGGATGCTCGCGCAGATACGCCGCCACCTCGGACGCGCCCGGCAATGTCGGACCGATCAACGGGGCGCTCTTGGGTTCGGTCATGGCCGCGGGCCCCGCTTCGCCGACTATGCGTCGAGAATGGACTGGCCGGTCTTTTGCCAGTCGGCGAGGAAGGCGGCCAGGCCCTTGTCGGTCAGCGGGTGGCCGAACATCTGGCGCAGCACGTTCGGCGGCATGGTCGCGACATGCGCCCCCATCTTGGCGGCCTCGACGACGTGCATGGGATGACGGATGGAGGCGACCAGCACTTCGGTCTTGAAGGCAGGATACTGGCGGTAGATGCCGACGATGTCGCGGATCAAGCTCATGCCGTCGGTGGCGATGTCGTCGAGCCGGCCGACAAAGGGCGAGATGAAGCTCGCCCCCGCCTTGGCGGCGAGGATCGCCTGCCCCGACGCGAAGCACAGCGTGACGTTGACCATGGTGCCCTCGCTCGACAGCACCTTGCAGGTCTTGAGCCCGTCGGGCGTCAACGGCACCTTGACGGTGACGTTCGGCGCGATCTTGGCAAGCTTGCGGCATTCGGCCAGCATGGTCGCATGATCCGTCGCCGTCACTTCGGCGCTGACCGGGCCGGCGACCGCCTTGCAGATGTCCTTGATGACATCGAAGAAGCGCCGGTTCGACTTGGCGACCAGCGTCGGGTTGGTCGTCACGCCGTCGACCAGACCGGTCGCGGCAAGGTCGCGAATCTCGGCCAGGTCGGCGGAGTCGATGAAGAACTTCATGCCCGTCCCTCGGTACTGCGGTGCAGCGAATCGACCCGATTCGTCATCATGTCCCTTACTCCACCTCGCGGGTAAAGTGTAGCCCATGGTCGAGTCCGAAACCAGTTCGGCACCGGCGGGCAACGCGGCGCACGGCGCAGCCACGGAAAGCGTGCGCCGCGTGCGCGTGCTGTTGCCGCTGCCGCTGGCCGGCGCCTTCGACTACAAGGTCCCGGTGGCGCTGACATTGGCGCCCGGCGATGTCGTGCTTGTGCCGTTGGGCGGGCGGACGGCGGTCGGCGTGGTGTGGGACGAGGCGGGCGCGCCGGGGGATGCGCTGCCGGCTGCGCGCCTGAAGGATGCTCAGGCACGGCTCGACGTGCCGCCTTTTCCGCGCGAGCTGCGCCGCTTCGTCGATTGGGTGGCGGCCTATACGATGTCGCCGCCGGGCGCCGTGCTGCGCATGGCGATGAGCGTGCCGGCGGCGCTCGAGACGCCGAAGCCGCAGCGTCTCTGTGCGCTCGCCGCGGCTTCGCCCGATCCGCACGATGTCGCTGCGACGGAGCCGCGGATGACGCCGGCGCGGCGCCACGTGCTGCGCGAGCTCTCGGCCGGGCCGCCACGCCGCGCGGCCGATCTCGCGCGCGCCGCCGGCGTCGGCACGGGCGTCGTCCACGGCCTCATCGAGCTCGGCTGGGTCGAGATCGTGGCGGCGAGAGCGGCGCCGCCACCAACCGCGCCGCTGGGGACGCATCCGGGGCCGGAGTTGTCGGCCGACCAGCGGGCCGCGGCCAAGGCGCTGAGCGGCCGCATCGGCGGCGGATTTTCGGTGACGCTGCTCGACGGCGTCACCGGCGCCGGCAAGACGGAGGTGTATTTCGAGGCCGTCGCCGCGGCGCTGCGCGCCGGGCGCCAGGCGCTCGTGCTGCTGCCCGAGATCGCGCTGAGCGCACAGTGGCTGGAGCGGTTTTCGACGCGGTTCGGCGCGGCGCCGGCCGCCTGGCATTCGGAGCTCACGCCGACGCAGCGGCGCACGACCTGGCGCGATGTGGCGGCGGGGCGCGTGCGTGTCGTCGTCGGCGCGCGTTCGGCGCTGTTCCTGCCATTTCCCGAGCTCGGGCTGATCGTCATCGACGAGGAGCATGATGGCGCCTTCAAGCAGGAGGACGGCGTCGTCTATCACGCCCGCGACATGGCGGTGGTGCGCGCGCGCAGCGCGGAAATCCCCGCGGTGCTCGTCTCCGCCACGCCCTCGCTTGAGACGGTGACCAATGTCGAGCGCGGCCGCTACCACGTGCTGCGCCTGCCGGATCGCCACGGCGGCGCCACGCTGCCGCATATCGCCGCGATCGATCTGCGGCGCCACCCGCCGCCGCCGCGCTCCTTTCTGTCGCCGATCTTGCGTCAGGCGCTGACCGCGACGGCGTCGGCGGGCGAGCAGGCGATGCTGTTCCTGAACCGCCGCGGCTACGCCCCGCTCACCTTGTGCCGCGCCTGCGGACATCGCTTGCAGTGCCCGAACTGCACGACTTGGCTGGTCGAGCACCGCCTGGCCGGCCGGCTGCAATGCCATCATTGCGGCTTTGGCGCCCCGCGCCCGCGCGAATGTCCGGCGTGCGGCGCCGGCGACAGTCTGGTCGCCTGCGGGCCCGGCGTCGAACGCCTGGCGGAAGAGGTGACCGCGCTGCTGCCCACGTCACGCATCGAGGTCATGACCAGCGACACGATCACCGGCCCGCAAGCCATCGCCGAGTTCGTGCAGCGCATGACGGAGCACGAGATCGACGTGCTGATCGGCACCCAGATCGTCGCCAAGGGGCATCACTTCCCGGGCCTGACGCTGGTCGGCGTCGTCGATGCCGATCTCGGCCTCTCCGGCGGCGATCTGCGCGCGGCCGAACGCACCTATCAACTGCTGCATCAGGTGGCCGGCCGCGCCGGCCGCGCCACGCAGCCCGGCCGCGTATTGCTGCAGACCTACGCGCCGGAGCATCCGGTGATGCAGGCCCTGGCCGCCGGCGCGCGTGACCGCTTTCTCGCGGCCGAAGCCGCGGAGCGTCGCCGCTACGGCTGGCCGCCATTCGGCCGGCTGGCCGCGCTCATCGTCAGCGGGCGAGACGAGCGGCGCGTCGACGAGGTGGCGCGGCGTCTCGGCGCGACCGCCCCGCACGGCGATGGCATCGACGTTCTCGGTCCGGCGCCGGCGCCGCTCGCCGTGCTGCGCGGGCGGCATCGGCGGCGGCTGCTGGTCAAGGCGCGCCGCGAGGTGAACCTGCAGGATGCGCTGCGGCAGTGGTTGGGCGCGGTCAAGGTGCCCGGCACCGTGCGCGTGCAGGTCGACATCGATCCGTATGGCTTCCTGTAGCCGCGCCATGCGCAAGCCGCCGTTCAAACGACATGAGCCGCCGCGCCGGAGCGCAGCCGCCGACGAGCTGAAGGTGTCGGGCCAGCGCGCTGTAGCGGCGCTGTTCGCTTATAACCGCACGGCGATTCGGCGGCTCTTCTTCGACCGCGAGATGGCCGCGGTGGCGCGACCAATGTGCGATTGGCTGGCGCGCCAGCGGCGCAGCTATCGTCTGGTCCCGGACGACGAGCTGCAGCGCATTGCCGGCACGCTGCACCACGGCGGCATCGTTGCGGCGATTGCCCCGCCGAAGTTGCGCCAGCCGTCCCCGCGCGACATCGCCGCGTGGAGCGAAGCCCGCGCCCCGCTCGTCATCCTCGATGGCGTCGGCAATCCGCATAATTTTGGCGCGATCCTGCGGACCGCCGCCTTCCTCGGCGTCGCCAAGATCGTGCTGTCCGAGCGACCCGAGCAGGCGATGCCGTCGGAGGCCGCCTATCGGGTGGCCGAGGGCGGCATGGAGTCGCTCGAGCTGTTTCGGCCGGCGGCGCTCGCCGCCTTTTGCCGCGGATTGACCGCGCAGTTTCGCCTGATCGGCACCGGCCCGCGCGGCGTTCCGCTGTCGCGGCTCAAGCCGGACCCGCGTCCGCCGGCGCTCGTGCTCGGCAACGAGGAGACCGGCCTGTCGCCCGCCGTCGCGCAGGCTTGCGACGCGTTGGTGGCCATTCCGGGGACCGGCCGGGTCGAATCGCTCAACGTCTCGGTAGCCGCCGGCGTCCTCATGTACGAGTTGTTCGTGCGGCCGCGGGACGGCCAGCGGAGCTGACCGGCGGGCCTCGCGCGACCCGCGGCGAAGCGCGCAGCGGCACCTTGTTGCATCGCCATATTGCCTGTGCTAGCAATCCGCTGCCTTGCGGACCGGGGTCCTAAACCGGCCCGACGGGTTCCTTTTTTCAAACGTGATTTCAAGGCCTTGCCTCCGAAATCCACAAATCCAGGGACAGGCTAGGGGTGGCTGCCAATACTTCTCTTGCTGCCGGGCTCGCGAGCCGGTACGCGACCGCGCTGTACGAGTTGGCCGACGAAAGTCGGCAGCTCGACGCCGTCGCCGCCGACTTGCGGCAGCTCAAGGCGTTGGTCGACGCGAGCAAGGAGCTGCGGCAGCTGATGACGAGCCCGCTGCTGCCGCGCGATGCGCAGGCCAAGGCGATTGCGGATGTCGTGGCGCATGCCGGATTGTCCGACCTGACGCGGCGCTTCGTTGGCATGCTGGCGCGCAATCGGCGGCTCTACGCGCTGGCCGGCATCGCCGCCGCCTTCACCGCCATGCTCGCGGCGCATCGGGGCGAGGTGACCGCCGAGGTGGTCTCGGCGACGCCGCTGTCGGCGCCGCAGCTCGAGGCCGTGACCGCGGCCCTGCGCAGCGCCGTCGGCGCGAAGATCTCGATCGACCAGAAAGTCGATCCCAAGCTGATCGGCGGGCTCAAGGTGAAGGTCGGCTCGCGCCTGGTCGATGCCTCGCTCGCCTCCAAACTGCAACGGATGCAACTCGCCATGAAAGGCATCGGCTGATGGAACTCCGCGCCGCAGAGATTTCCGCCATCCTCAAGGAACAGATCGCCAAATTCGACACCGCCGCGGACGTTGCCGAGGTCGGCCAGGTCATCTCGGTTGGCGACGGCATTGCGCGCGTCTATGGCCTGGACAAGGTGCAGGCCGGCGAGATGGTCGAATTTCCCGGCGGCATCCGGGGCATGGCGCTCAACCTCGAGGCCGACAATGTCGGCGTCGTCATTTTCGGCGACGACCGCGACATCCGGGAAGGCGACCTCGTCAAGCGCACCGGCGCCATCGTCGAGGTGGCCGTCGGCAAGGGGCTGCTCGGCCGCGTCGTCGATGCGCTCGGCGAACCGATCGACGGCAAGGGGGCGATCAAGGCGACCAAGCGCTCGCGCGTCGAGGTGAAGGCGCCGGGCATCATCGCCCGCAAGTCGGTGCACGAGCCGATGCAGACCGGCCTCAAGGCGATCGACAGCCTGGTGCCGGTCGGGCGCGGCCAGCGCGAGCTGATCATCGGCGACCGCCAGACCGGCAAGACCGCGGTGATCATCGACACCATCCTCAATCAGAAGAAGATCAACGAGTCGGGCGACGAGTCGAAGAAGCTCTATTGCATCTATGTCTGCATCGGGCAAAAGCGCTCGACGGTGGCGCGCATCGTCAAGACGCTCGAGGACTACGGCGCGATGGAATACTCGATCGTCGTCGCCGCGACGGCGTCGGAGCCGGCGCCGCTGCAGTTCCTCGCCCCCTATACCGGCTGCACGATGGGCGAGTTCTTCCGCGACAACGGCATGCATGCGGTGATCTTCTACGACGATCTGTCGAAGCAGGCGGTGGCCTACCGCCAGATGTCGCTGCTGCTGCGCCGCCCGCCGGGCCGCGAAGCGTATCCGGGTGACGTGTTCTATCTCCATTCGCGGCTGCTCGAGCGCGCCGCCAAGCTGAACGAGAAGAACGGCTCGGGTTCGCTGACGGCGCTGCCGATCATCGAGACGCAGGCCGGCGACGTGTCGGCCTAAGCTGTTCTACAGAGGCATCCGACCGGCCATCAATGTCGGCCTGTCGGTGAGCCGCGTCGGTTCGGCGGCGCAAGTCAAGGCGATGAAGCAGGTCGCCGGGCGCATCAAGCTCGAGCTGGCGCAATATCGCGAGATGGCGGCCTTCGCGCAGTTCGCATCCGACCTCGACGCCTCGACGCAGAAGCTGCTGGCCCGCGGCGCGCGCCTCACCGAGCTTCTGAAGCAGCCGCAATATATGCCGCTGCCGATCGAGGAGCAGGTGGTGGCGATCTTCGCCGGCGTGCGCGGCTATCTCGACAAGGTCGACACGGCCCAGGTCACGCGCTTCGAGCAGTCGTTCCTCTCCGAGATACGCGCAAAGCATGCGGACGTGCTGGCCGATGTTCGCGACAAGCGCGAAATCAGCCCCGACACCGAAAAGAAGCTCGCCGGCATTCTGGAAGCCTTCGCCAAAGTGTTCGCCTGATTCGAACGCAGCGCTGTTGAGACGGGTGCGAGCCTAAGCCGCCATGCCCAGCCTGAAGTCCTTTCGCGTCCGCATCGCCAGCGTCAAGTCGACGCAGAAGATCACGGCCGCGATGAAAATGGTGGCGGCGGCCAAGTTTCGCCGCGCCCAGGAACAGGCGGTCGCCGCGCGCCCCTATGCCGAGCGCATGGCGCGCATGCTGGGCTCGCTCGCCGGCGCGGTATCCGGCGATGACGGCCCGCGGTTGCTCGTCGGCACCGGCAGCGACAAGGTCCATCTGGTGGTTGTTGCCACGTCGGATCGTGGCCTCTGCGGCGCGTTCAATTCCACGATCGTCCGCGGCGCCCGTCAGCTCATCCGGCAACTGCTGTCGGAGGGCAAGACGGTCAAGATCCTGTGCGTCGGCCGCAAGGGCCGCGACCAATTTCGCCGCGACTACGGCGGCCGTATCGTCGAGACGATCGAAGAGGTCGGCCGGCGGCGCCTGTCGTTTGCCGATGCGCGACGCGTCGCGGACAGAATCCTCGCGCTGTTCGAAGCCGGCGAGTTCGATGTCTGCACGCTCTACTACAATCGCTTCAAGTCGGCGATCACCCAGATCGTCACCCGCCAGCAGCTCGTCCCGTTCCCGGTCGAGGGCGTTGCGGCAGGCGCGGACGGCGAGGCGAAGGCGATCTACGAATTCGAGCCCGACGAGGCGGAGATCCTCGCCGACCTTCTGCCGCGCAACCTCGCGGTCCAGGTATACCGCGCGCTGCTCGAGAATTCGGCATCCGAGCAGGGCGCGCGCATGACGGCGATGGACAACGCGACGCGCAACGCCGGCGATATGATCAAGAAGCTCACCTTGCAGTACAACCGCCAGCGCCAGGCCTCGATCACCAAGGAGCTGATCGAGATCATCTCCGGCGCCGAAGCGATCTAGGATTTTTCAGGAGTCGGAAGCCATGGCCAAGAACAACATCGGACGCATTACCCAGGTGCTGGGCGCGGTCGTCGACGTGCATTTCGACGGCGATCTGCCGAAGATCCTGAACGCGCTGCATGTCAAGAACCAAGGGAGCACTTTGGTGCTCGAGGTGGCGCAGCATCTCGGCGAGCAAAGCGTCCGCACGATCGCCATGGATACCACCGACGGCCTCGTGCGCGGCGTGGAAGCGGTCGACACCGGCGATGCGATCACCGTGCCGATCGGGCCGGAGACGCTCGGCCGCATCATCAACGTCGTCGGCGAGCCGGTCGACGAGCGCGGTCCGGTGAAGGCCAAGTTGTCCTCGGTCATTCACAAGCAGGCGCCGATCTTCACGGACCAGTCGACCGAAGCCGAGATTCTCGTCACCGGCATCAAGGTCGTCGACATGCTGGCGCCCTATGCCAAGGGCGGCAAGATCGGCCTGTTCGGCGGCGCCGGCGTCGGCAAGACCGTCATCATCATGGAGCTGATCAACAACATTGCCAAGGCGCATGGCGGCGTGTCGGTGTTCGCCGGGGTGGGCGAGC
>JACQDQ010000061.1 GCA_016201015.1 Pseudomonadota bacterium
ACGTCGTGCACGCCGGCGCCGTCCTCGTCCCAACCATACCAATCGAGCGTATCGTGGGTGATGGTCGCCATCGGCCGCAGGCTGGGCAACGTGCTCCACAGCCTGTCGCCGGTGCTGACATGCGTCGCATGCAGCGCCCGCGTCTTGCCGCTGAAGAACCGCTCCGACAGGTCGTGCGCGTTCCACAGATTGAGATCGCCGACTTGCGGCCCCTCGACGCTGACGATGCGGAAGAAATGCCCCGCAGGCACGCGGAAGGCCTTCCCGTCGCCCGGCGGAACCCGGAGCGCGGAGACCGTCGTCAGCTCGGCGCGTGCTCTGTTGTAGAACGCCGCGTCGAATGGCGGTAATTGGTCCACCGAATAGGCCAGGACGACCTTCGCCCTGCGCCGTGCCGCCGCGTCGGGCGGCGCCATTGTCTGAGCCGATCTCGTCATTCAGCACCTCTGCCGTTATGGGCGACACCGCGTTTGGCCGCCGCTCTCGAGATTATCGGGGGAACCGCGAGTCCCGGCATCCACGAATTCTCTTTGACTCGCGTGGCTCGCCAGGACTCGGCGCTTGCCCGACAAGCGCTAGAATTCGGGGACAGACCACAATTACGTTGAATCGCCGGCCAGACTGATGCACAATCGTGGTCTGTCCCCTATTTTCCGGCCTGCGGCTGGCTGTTGGCGCCGATGATGCGGAACAGGCGCCCGGCCTCGTCGTATTGGAACTGCGTCGCGCGGCGATCATGCCGCCAGTCTAGGCTGCGTGGCGGGCCGTCTCAAGCTGCAGCAGGCCGCGCATACCCAGGTAAGCGATTGATGGAGCAGCCGATTTGGTCCTCGCGGGGGCCGGCGCAGCGAATCGCGTGGCGCCCCTTGTTATCACAACGTTTCGTTCTATATAGGAACATAATGGAGATATACAAGTGGCGATGCATACCCCTCCTTCCTATCGGAACAGACACGGCGATCGGGCGAATCAAAAGCTCTGGCGCAAGCGCTTGATCGAACTGGGAGAAATAACCCTATTTCCTATCGGACCAAACGGACGAAACGGAACAGGGGGGTGCGTGTGGAAGGGGGTCAGTCGGAGCAAGCGGAGCAAACGCACGGGACGAGCAAATGCGGAGATCGATTTTCCATCGTCGTAGCGGCGGAGGCTGGCACCCGGGTGCCCAAGGGCGCGCCGTCGGTCTCCGGATGCCGATTTTCATCGGCATGACGGAGAAGATTTGTCATCGTACCGGCCAAAGCCGCAGCCGGATCGAATAGTGGGTGCCCGGTGATGCCGACCGATCGTCTCGACGAAACCGCCAGGGGCGTTTACATCATCGCCGCCACGCCGTTCGCGGACAGCGGCGAGATTGATCTCGCCAGCAGCGATCGCCTGGTCGATTTCTATCTGTCCTGCGGCGTCGCCGGCATGACGATACTGGGAGTCATGGGCGAGGCGCCGAAGCTGTCGCCCGAGGAGTCGATTGGCTTCGCGGCGCGCATCCTCAAGCGCGTCAATGGGCGTGTGCCCGTCATCGTCGGCGCGAGCAATCCCGGCATGCACAACATGAAGCTGCTCACCGACAAGGTGATGGATCTGGGCGCGGCCGGCGTGATGATCGCGCCGATCGCGGGGCTTCGGACAGAGGAGCAAATCGAAGTCTACACAACCGCAGTGGCCGCTGAGCTCGGGGAACGGGTGCCGATCGTGCTGCAGGACTACCCGCAGCTTTCCGGCGTCCATATGTCGGTATCGCTGATCAACCGCATGCTCAAGACGCTGCCATCGATCAAGATATTCAAGCATGAGGACTGGCCCGGATTGCGCAAGCTGTCGAAGCTGCGCTTGGCGGAAGCGAACGGCGAACTGCGGCGGGTCGGCATCCTCGTCGGCAACGGCGGGCTCTACCTCCCGCAAGAATTGCGACGCGGTGCCGACGGTGCCAATACCGGCTTTGCCTTTCCCGAGATGCTCGTCGAAACATGCGACCGCTTCTTTGCGGGCGACGTCGAGGGCGCGGAAGATCTCTATGACATCTATCTGCCGCTCGTCCGCCACGAGCAGCAGCCCGGCATCGGCCTGGCGATTCGCAAGGAGGTTCTGCGCCGCCGCGGCGTGATTGCCTCTGCCGCGGTGCGCGCGCCGGGTCCCAGCCTCGACGCCGACGATCACCGCGAGATCGATTCGCTCATCGCGCGCCTCGAGCGGCGCCTAGCCGATTACGGCCGGCCGCCGATGCGCGCGCGCGCCGTCGGCTGAGCGAGACGGGACGGGGCCGCCATGGTCCCCGGCTTCTGCCGCGACTGCCTGTTGCCGGTCCCGGAGTCGACCAGCGACGAGCGTTGCCCGCGCTGCGGCTCGCCGCGGCTACTGCGCCATCCGGAGCTGGAGATGCTGACGCTGGCGCATCTCGATTGCGACGCGTTCTACGCGGCGGTCGAGAAGCGCGACAATCCGGCGCTCAAGGACAAGCCGGTCATCGTCGGCGGCGGTCGGCGCGGTGTCGCGATGACCGCCTGCTACGTCGCACGCCGGTTCGGCGTGCGCTCGGCGATGCCGATGTTCAGGGCGCTTGCGCTCTGTCCCGAAGCGGTCGTCGTGTCGCCGGACATGCGGAAATACGCCGAGGTCAGCCGCCAGATTCGCGAAATTTTGCAGAGCGCGACGCCGCTGGTCGAGCCTGCGTCGCTCGATTAGGCCTATCTTGACCTTGCGGGGACGGAGGCAGTGCACCATCGGCCGCCGGCGATCACGCTCGCCGATTTGGCGCGGCGCATCGAGCGCGAGATCGGCGTCACCGCGTCGATCGGCCTCAGCTACAACAAGCTGCTGGCCAAGCTCGCCTCGGAGATGGACAAGCCGCGCGGCTTCGGCGTGATCGGCCGAGCCGAGGCGGTGGCTTACTTGGCGGCACGGCCGGCGCGCGCAATTCCGGGCGTCGGCGAGAAGCTGGCGGCACGACTCGCCGCCGACGGCATAATGACGGTCGGCGATCTGCAGCGGCTTGGCGCCGAGGGGATGGCGCGGCGCTTCGGCGCGATGGGCCGCCGCCTTGCTGCGCTCGCGCACGGCCACGACGAGCGGTCCGTTGTGGCCGATCGCCCGGCCAAGAGCATTTCGGCAGAGAACACCTTCGATCACGATTTGTCGCGCCTCCCCGAACTCGAAGCGGAGCTGTGGTCACTGTGCGAGTTGGTGGCGCGGCGACTCAAGCGCCATGCGCTGGCGGGGCGCACGGTAGTCCTCAAGTTGAAGACGGCACAGTTCCGCATACTGACGCGCCACCATACGTTGGCAAAGCCGACGCACCTCGCCGAAGCGATCTACAAGGCCGCACAACCGCTGCTCGCCCGCGAGGTCGGTCAGCGACGCTTTCGTCTGATCGGCGTGGGCGCGACCGCGCTCGAAGCCGCTGACGCCGCGGACACGCCCGATCTTTTCGCGGCAGTGGCCAAGCACGATGTCGCGCTGGAGCGTGCGATGGACAAGGTACGCGAGAAATTCGGTGATTCGGCGATCCGCAAGGGGCGCAGTCTCGCCGCCCGACCGCGCTGGGCGCGCGCGGAGGAATGACGGCGGGCAGGCTTGTTCAGTGTGGGCGATTGATCTATCGTCGCAGCCCATACATCGGAATGTATAAATGATGGCTGAGGGGACGGAAGCGCCGACGCCGGCTATGCGCCAGCAGATCGTGCAGGCCGAGGGTCGGCGCTATTCGTTGAAGCTGGAGCCGGCATTCTGGGCGGCGCTGGAGCGGAGCGCGAAGCTCCGTGGCGTACGTCGCGGCCGCCTGGTCGCCGACATCGCGAAGGATCTGACGCCGGGCGCCAATCTGGCTTCGCGACTGCGCGTGTTCTGTCTCGAGGAGGCGCAAGCGGCTGCGCACGAGCAGGAGCAGCGTGCAGTGCGTGCGCTGCTTGCGGTGGGCGAAACGGATGTTGCGGCGCTGACCGAGGCCTGTCCCGTCCCCTGTCTCATCGCTGGTCAGGATCGCGTCGTCGCGCGAGTCAATAGTGCGTTCGGGCGCTGGTTCGGACCGAGCCACGCGAAACTTGTCGGTCGGCCGATCGACCATTTCCTCAAGCTCAAGACGGTGCAGCCGTTCGAGGGGATCATGGCGTCGTTCGCCGAGCGGCGCCTGGCGATGGCTTCCGGCCATCTCATCTATGTCGTGCCCGGCCGCGTGATCGCGGCGCCGGCGCGCATGGTGCCGGTCGCGCGCTCGGACGCGCAGAACTTCGCGGTGCTGATCATGGTGGCGGAAGGCCGCGGTTGAACCGCAGGCGCCGCGTCAGGCCGGATTGACGTCGAGATTGCTGGTGGCAAGCAGCGTGGCGACCGTCTGCCCCGATAGCCCAGCCGCGGTGACCACGGTCTGGAAGGAGGAGGCACCGCCGGTGCCGTCGAGGTCGACCTGCAGATTGTTGCCGGACACCTGGACGAAATCGTTGACGTTCGAGACACCGAACTGGAAGACGCCGCCGGCCGACAGCAGATCGGCGATGTCGATGACGTCGCCGCCGGCGCCGACGGTGAAGTCGGTGATGGTGTCGCCCGCCTCGCTCATGTTGGTGAACACGAAGCGATCGGCTCCCGCGCCGCCGGTCAGCGTATCCGCCCCCGCGCCGCCGGTCAGCGTATCCGCGCCGCCGCCGCCGACGAGGGTGTCGACGCCGCCGCCGCCGACGAGGGTGTCGGTGCCGGCGCCGCCGGTAAGCGAGTCGCTGCCGGCGCCGCCGGTCAGCGCGAAGTTGCCGTTCGTTTCGGCAGAGCCAATGAACGTCAGCGTGTTGCCGGCGCCCAATGCCGATGCGTTGACGGTCAGAGTCTGGCCGCCGGCGACGGTCGCGTCATTGGTCGTGATGCTGTAATTCGCCCCAGACGATACGGTGATCGTCTCGACGTTGGTGATCGTCGTGGCGCCCAACGTGACCGTCGTGTTGACCGTGCCGCTCAGATTGAGCGTATCCGTGCCCGTGCCGCCATCGATGCTGTCGGCAGCCGCAAGGGCCGCGGTACCGCCGGTGCTGATCATGTTGATCGTGTCGTTGCCGCCACCGGCGGTGACCGTGTCGTTGCCGACGCCGGTGGCGATCGTGTCGTTGCCCGCGCCGCCCGTGATCGTGTCGTTGCCGGCGCCGCCGATGATGTTGAAGCTGCCGTCGGTCTCGGCGGAACCGTTGAATGTCAACGTGCGGAAGGCGGAGAGAGCCGAAGCGTCGACGGTCAGCGATCCGCCGGCCGTAACGGTCGCGTCGTTCGTCGTGAGATTGTAGTTCGAGCCGCTGGCCACGACGATGCTCTCGATGTTGGTCACCGTCGTCGCGCCGAATACCACGGTCGTGGTGCCGCTGAGGTTGAGCGTGTCGGTGCCGGCGCCGCCGTCGATGGCATCGGCCGCCGTCAGGTTGCCGGCCATGTTGATCGTGTCGTTGCCGCCGCCGGCATGCACCGTATCGTTGCCTGAACCGGTCGTGATCGTGTCGGCGCCACCACCCGTGGTGATGCTGTCGGCGCCGGAGCCGCCCGTAACGGTGAAACTGCCGTCGGTCTCGACCGAACCATCGAACGTCAGCGTACGGGTGGATCCCAGGGCCGAGGCATCGACCGTGAGCGTCTGGGCTGCGGCGACGGTCGCTTCGTTGGTCGTGATGTTGTAACTCGCGCCACTGGCCAGGACGATGTTCTCGATATTGGTCACGGTGGTCGCGCCGAACGTCACGGTGGTCGCGCCGTTGAGATTGAGCGTGTCGCTGCCGGCGCCGCCGTCGAGCACGTCGGCGCTGGTCAGATTGGCGCCGGCGCTGAAGGTGTCGTTGCCGCCGCCGGCGTTGATGTTGTCGTTACTGGTGCCCAGGGTAAACGTGTCGGTGCCGGTGCCGGAGGTGACCGTGTACCCCGACGAGTTGCGCATCGTGAACGTCCAGTTCGAGTTGTCGAGCGTGACCGACTCGAAGCCGGTAAAGGTGTTCACGGAGTTGAGATTGACCGTGCCACCACCGGTGAGTTGCAGGACGTCGGTGCCGGAGGCGCCGGTGGGCTTGTCGCCCGATGTCAGCGTCGACGCGGTGCCGGATACGATCGTGTTATGGCCATTGACTGCCGTGATCGTATCGCTGCCGGAAGTCAGAGTGAAGGTATCGACCGGCGTGACAGTGACCGTCGCGGTTGCCGTGTTCGAGGTGAGGCCGTCGCTGGCGACAACCGTGACAATGCGGTTGCTCGCATCTGGGTTGCTGCTGCTGTTGTTGTACAGCACGCCGTCGAGGACCGATTGGAGGACCGACGGCGCGGCCGAGCCGGTGATCGACAAGACGCCCGTGGCCGCGGTGTAGGTGACGGTAAGACCTGAGCCCGCCGCGGCGGCGGCGGCGGCCGCATTCAGCGACAGGGATTCGGTGGCGTTGCCGTCGGGCCGATTGGTGAGCGTCGCCGTGAGCGAGGTGATGTTGTCGCCCTCGATCTCGGTAACCGTGGCGGCCGACGCGATCAGCACCGGCGTGCCCTCGATGAACGAGGCAGTCGTGTCGTTCCCGGCGCCAGCACCATTGAGGTCGACGACCGGGGCGATGTCGTTGACGTTCGTTACATTGATCGTAAACGTCTTGTCGACGAACAGGCCGCCGGCATCGGTGGCGCGCACGGTGACGCTGCGGGTGGCGCCGGCCTCGAAGTCGAG
>JACQDQ010000341.1 GCA_016201015.1 Pseudomonadota bacterium
GCCTCCGGCGCGATCACCTTGCTCACCGCCGGCTTCTGCTCGTCGGGGATCTTCGGCATCGACGGGATCTGGACGAAATTGAAGTACCACAACAGCCCGATCCACATCACGCCGCTCAGCACGTGCAGCCAGCGCATGAAGAACGACGCCCAGCCGCGGGTCATCTCGATGCTGCCGGTGATCAGGACGAATACGACCGCCAGCACCAGCCCATAAATGATCGCTCGATCCAGCTTGTCGAGGCCGATCTTCTGCAGGAAATCAGGCATGCTCAACTCCCCCCAATGTCGTGTTGGCCGATTCTGGGTATGCCAGGATACCAAAAAACCGAGACGTTGCAATCAATTCGCAGTTACCTCTTGAGTCGGGGCCTCAGCCGAAGGAGGCGATCGCGGTGCGGCCGGAGCGAATTGCGCCTTCGATCGTCGCCGGCAAGCCGGTGTCGGTCCAGTCCCCGGCCAGCGCCAGGTTGCGCCACGCCGTCCGCGCCGGCGGACGGGCGGCGAAGCCGGAAGGCGTCGCGCCATAGGTCGCGCGTTTTTCCTTGATCAGGCGCCCCACCGGCTGCGGCGCGTCGCGGTGGCCGAGGGCCGTCGCGACGTCGGCCCATAGCAGCGGCAGCAGCGTTTTCGCCGCGCGCTCGACGATCGCATCGGCCGCGCTCACCGTCACGCTGATGATGTCGCCGCGCGCGATCAGCCATTGTGCCGTGCCGCCGATCAGGCCGAGCAGCATTTGGCCGCCGGGAAGGGTCACTTCATGTTCGCACTTGAAATGCGCGTTGACGATGGCCCGTGCGTCAGCCGGCACGGTCACGCCCGGCATGAGTTCCGCTACGTTCGGCGGCGGTATTGCCAAAACGACGCTGTCGTAAACGGCCATGTCGATCTTCTGCGCACCAAAGCGCAGGGCCGCGACACGATCGTCGATGAATTCGAGCTGCGTGAGCCGCGAGCTCGGCTGGAATTCCCCACCCGTCGCGCGCAATTTGGCGATGGCCGGATCGACGAACGCGGCGGACAGGCCGTCGCCGGCCAGCCACGCCCGGCAGGCCGTCTCGCCGTGACCGAAGGTATCGCGAAGAACGCGGGCGAGCGGCGCCGCCGCCGCTTCCGCCGGATCAGCGTTCATGACCGCGGTGGTCAGCGGCGCCCATAGCCGCCCGAACAGCGGCGACGTCGCGCGGACGCACTCGGCCACCGTGCGGCTGCCCGGGGCGATTGCGAGGCGCAGCAGGTCAAGCGCGTCCACCGTTCGCGCGCCCGGCACGCCCCGGCGCGGCGACAGGACCCACCATGGCAGCCGGCCGCGCGTCGGCCGCAGCGTCCAGGTCGCGCCGCTGCGCAGATCGAGAAACGGAAAGGCGGCGGGGGCGATCTCCCGCATGTGAACGCGGCCGCCGATCGCGTCAAGAAAAGCGAATGCAGCGCGGTTGGCGCCGAGCAGGATGTGGCCGCCATTGTCGATGACGCGCCCCAGACCGGCGTCGAAGAACGAGCGACAGCGTCCGCCCGCCTGCGGCGCCGCCTCGTAAAGTTTGACGCGATGGCCGCCCTCGACGGCGCACAAAGCGGCCGACAGGCCGGCGAGGCCGGCGCCGACGACGTGAATGACGCTCATGGCCGCGCCGACACGGCGACGCGCAGCGCGACCCCGAGTTGGACGATGCGGCTGATCCGCGGCCGGCCGGTGCCGGGAAAGCCGCGCGCGGTCAGCGCCGCAAGCAGGCGGCGATAGAGCGCCATCATGATCAGCGCCGGCCGCAGCCGCGGCCGGTCGCATGCGGCGAGCAGAAGCTCGGCAGCGGCAAAGTCGCGTTCGGTCGCCGCGGCGAAAGCGGCGCAGGCCCGCGGCAGGGCGGCATGGCGCAGCACCGTCTCCGGCTCGGCCAGCGTGACGCCGGCCGCCGTCAGCACCTCGCGCGGCAGATAGAGGCGGCCGCTCGCCGCGTCCTCGCCGAGGTCGCGGAGAATATTGGTCCGCTGCAGCGCCTGGCCGAGGCGGACCGCGAAGGCGCGCTCGGCCGCGCCATCGCAGCCGAAGACCGGCAACGACAGCAGCCCGACCGCACCGGCGACGCGCCGGCAATAGAGATCGAGCTCGGCCAGGAACGGCGCGCGCAACGGGCCGTCGACGTCCATTTCCATCCCGCGCAGCAGCTCCTCGAACTCGGCGCGCGGCAGGCCGAAGCGCGCGACGACCGGCGACAGCGCGCGGGCGATCGGGTGTGTCGGCCGGCCGGCAAAGAGCGCGCCGATTTCCTGTCGCCAAGCCGCCAGTGCCTGCCGCTTGTCGGCAGGTGTATCGTCGCCATCGGCGATATCGTCGAGCGTGCGCGCGAGCGTGTAGATGGCGTACATGGCCTCGCGCCGTTCCCGCGGCATGAGGCGCATCGCCCAATAGAAGGTCGAGTGGCGGACGCGGTTCGCGGCCGCGGGGTCGTGCCGGCTCATCGGGACCAGCCGCGGATGATGCCGCGGGCGACTGCGACGAGCGTCTGCAACCGGCCGAGCGCCACGCGCGCGGCCAGCGGATCGCGGCGGCGCAGCTTGGCGGCGAGACGCCGCGAGATCTCGACGATCGCCGCCGCCTCCAGGCGCAGGCCGCGATTGGCGATCTGTCCAGGCAATGTGAGCGCTGTGCGGTTGAGGCGGTCGACCCGGTCGAGCACGCGGTCGAACACCTGGCGCAAGGCGGGGCTGGTCCGCGCCGCCAGCAGCACCTCCGGTCCCAGGCCGGCTGCGGTCAGCCACGCCTCCGGAATGTAGCGGCGGCCGAGGCGGCGCTGGTCGGCCTGGCAGTCTTGCAGGTGATTGAGGATTTGCAGGGCGGTGCACAGCGCGTCGGCGGCCGGCCACGCCGCGCGGCCCTCGCCGTGCAGCTCGAGCAGGAAGCGGCCGACCGGCGCGGCCGAGTAGCGGCAATAGGCGAGCAGATCGCTCCAGCCGCGGCATGGGCGATTGGCGGCATCGGCGAGGAAGGCCTGCAGCAGATGGCGTGGGTGATCGAGCGTGATGCGGGCGTCGAGCAGGCGGCGCCGGAGGTCGAGCGCCGCATCGATGGCTGGATCGCCGGCCGGCGCCGCGTCGCCGCGCAGAGCCGCATCGAGCAGTTTCAGCCGCGCCGTCTTCGTCGTGGGATCGAGGTCGCAATGGTCGGCGATGTCGTCGGCGGCGCGGGCGAAGCGGTAGAAGGCGGCGACGATCGGCCGCAGCTTCGCCGCAATCAGCCACGACCCGACCGGGAAATTCTCGCCGGCGGCGGTTTTCGACGCCGGAACGGCGGTCACGGCAAGGCGGGCTGAGGTCTCGGTCATGTGGCGGGGCAACGCCGCACAGGCTATAGAGGCTTGCCGAGTTATGCCACGAGACGCGGGCGCGCGTCTCAACTTCCCCGGGGGGCGATGGCGGACAGCGAGCAGCGCCAAGCACCGACGGCGGACGATCCCGCTGCTTATTGCGCCGAGCAGGTGCGACGTTTCGACAACGATCGCTATCTGTGCACGCTGTTCGCGCCGGCCGCGGCGCGCGCCCATCTTTTCGCCCTCTACGCCTTCAACTACGAGATCGCGCGCGTGCGCGAGGTGGCGCGCGATCCGATCGTCGGCCAGATTCGCCTGCAATGGTGGCGCGAGGCGATCGTGCGGGCAGCCGAGGGTGCGCCGCGGCAGCATCCGGTGGCGCTGGCGCTCGCCGCGACGCTGCGGGACTGCAGCCTGGATCCGGCCCGCTTCGAGCGGTTGCTGACGGCGCGCGAGCTCGATCTCGACGATGCGCCGCCGGCCGATCTCGCCGCGCTGGAGACCTATGCCGAAGGCAGCTCGGCGACGCTCGTCGAGCTGACGCTCGCTGTGCTCGGCGCCGGCGACGCGGCGGCGATGACGGCCGGCCGCCATGTCGGCATCGCCTGGGCTCTCGTCGGCTTGCTGCGCGCGGTGCCGTTCCACGCCCGCCAGCGCCGCGTTTATCTGCCGGGCGAGATGATCGCGCGAGCCGGCATCGACGCGGAGCAGTTGTTCAACGGGCGCCCTGGCGATGGCTTGGCCAGCGCGGCACGCGAGGTCGCGGCGCGGGCTGAAACGCACCTCGCGGCGGCGCGGGCGCTCGCGCGCGACGTGCCCGGCGCGGCGCTTCCGGCCTTGTTGCCGGCCAGGCTCGCCGCCCTCTATCTTCGCCGCATGGCCAGTTGCGGCTGGCGGCTGTTCGATCCGCGATTGGCGCGGCCGCTGCCGCTGCGCGCCTGGCATCTGGCCTGGGCGGCGTGGTCCGGGCGATACTGAGCCGACAGGGACGCATGGGCGATATAGCCGAACTCATCTACGACCCGCGCCGGCCGGCGACCATGGCCGACCCGTTTCCAGCCTTCCGCCGGCTGCGGCAGGAGGAGCCGGTCCATTGGAGCCCGGTCCTGCGCGGCTGGGTTCTGACGCGCTATCGCGACGTGCGTGGGGCGCTGTTCGACCCGCAGCTATCGGCCGATCGCATCACGCCGTTCATGGCGAGCGTGTCGAACGAACGCCGCGCGGCACTGCGCGGCATCGAGCGACTGTTGACACGCTGGGCCGTGTTCGTCGATCCGCCTGATCATACGCGGCTGCGCGGCCTGATGAACAAGGCCTTCACGCCGCGCGCGGTCGAGGCGCTCGCCGGCTACGTCGCCGACGTGGTCGAGCGCCTGATCGATGCCGTTGCCCGACGCGGCGAGATGGATCTGATCGCCGACTTCGCCTATCCGCTGCCGGCGACCGTGATTGCCGCGATGCTAGGCGCGCCGGAACCTGACATTAGCCGCTTCAAGGACTGGTCCGACGATCTCGCCGCCTTCGTCGGCAGCGCGCAGGCGACGGTCGACAAGTATGAGCGGGCGGCCCGGGGCATGGCGGAGATGGACCGCTATTTCCGCGCTATCGTCGCCGCGCGCCGTGGCGAGGCTCCGCGCGACGATGTTCTCGGCGGCCTGATCGCGGCGAGCGACGAGCGCGGCGCGCTGAGCGAGGACGAGCTGGTGGCGACCGCGATCCTGCTGCTGTTCGCCGGGCACGAGACGACGACCAACCTGATCGCCAACGGCATGCTCGCCCTGCTGCGCCACCCCGACCAGCTTGCGCTGCTGCGCGCGCGGCCTGAATTGGCGGAAAGCGCGGTCGAGGAATTCCTGCGCTATGACGGCCCGGCGGCGTCGGTCACGCGCGTCGCCCGCGCCGACTTCAACATCGACGATTGCACGATAACGCGGGGCGATCGGCTGTTCCTGATGCTGAACGCGGCCAACCGCGACCCCGAGCAGTTCGCCGATCCCGAACGCCTGGACATCGCCCGCGAAAGCAATCGTCACATCGCCTTCGGCTACGGGCCGCATTACTGCATCGGCGCGCCGCTGGCGCGGCTCGAGGCGCGCATCGCCTTCCAGCGTCTGCTCGCGCGCCTCGACGACATCGCGCTCGCCGAGCCCGCACCGGAGTGGAGCGACAATCTGGTGCTGCGCGGCGTCAAGCGCCTGCGCCTGCGGTTTCGTTCGGCTTAGGATTTATCGCGGAGGGCGCGGGGTAAGCCGCTGTGGGTGCGGATTTCAAAACCGCCCTGACGACCTCTGCGTTAAATCTGATGGTCGAATCACTCCGCCGCGGCGCGGGCGCGGCCAAGCCAGGCATCGAGATCGGCCAGCGCGCGCCGCGCCAGCAGACGCTTGCGGTCGGTGCCGCGCACCGTCTTTTCCATCGCTTCCGGCAGGGGCGGAAACAGGCCGAAATTGCAATTCATCGGCTGGAACGTCTTGGCGTCGGCGCCGCCGGTGACGTGGGCGAGCAGGGCGCCAAGCGCGGTGGTAGGTGGCGGCAAGGATGGCGCTTCGCCATGGCGCTCGGCCGCCGCGAAATTGCCGGTGAGCAAGCCGATCGCCGCGCTTTCGACATAACCCTCGACGCCGGTGATCTGGCCGGCGAAGCGCAACCGCGGGCTCGCCTTGAGCCGCAGCGTGCCATCGAGCAGGCGCGGCGCGTTGATGAACGTGTTGCGGTGCAGGCCGCCGAGCCGGGCGAACTCCGCGCGCTCGAGGCCGGGGATCATGGCGAAGATGCGCTTCTGCTCGCCATAGGTCAGCTTGGTCTGGAAGCCGACGATGTTGTAGAGCGTGCCGAGCGCGTTGTCCTGGCGCAGCTGGACGACGGCGAAGGGGCGCCGGCCACTTTGCGGATCGACCAGTCCGACCGGCTTCATCGGCCCGAAGCGCAGCGTGTCGCGTCCGCGCGCGGCCATGACCTCGATCGGCAGGCAGCCCTCGAAATAGGGCGTCGACGTCTCCCAGTCCTTGAAATCGGTCTTGTCGCCGGCGATCAGCGCATCGACGAAGGCATAGTACTGGTCGCGGTCGAGCGGGCAGTTGATGTAGTCGGCGCCGGTGCCGCCGGGGCCGGGCTTGTCGTAGCGGGACTGGAACCAGGCCCGCGCGAGGTCGATGGTTTCGCGATAGACGATCGGCGCGATCGCGTCGAAGAAGGCGAGCGACTCTTCGCCGCTGAGCCCGCGGATCGCCTCGGCCAACCCCGGCGATGTAAGGGGGCCGGTGGCGATGACGACGCTGTCCCACGCCGCCGGCGGCAGGCCGGCGACCTCGTCGCGCAGGATCGTCACCAAAGGCTCGGCGGCAAGCGCCGCCGTGATCGCCTGGGCAAAGCCGACGCGATCGACCGCCAGCGCGGAGCCGGCCGGCACCTTGTGGGCATCCGCCTGGCGCAGGATCAGCGAGCCGCAGCGGCGCATCTCCTCGTGCAGGAGGCCGACGGCGTTGGTCTCCCATTCATCGGAGCGGAACGAGTTCGAGCAGACAAGCTCGGCAAGATCGGCTGTGACATGCGCCTCGGTCCGCCGTGTCGGGCGCATCTCGCGCAGCACGACGGGGACGCCGCAGCGCGCAAGCTGCCACGCCGCCTCGCAGCCGGCGAGGCCGCCGCCGATCACCTGGACGGGTTCTGTCATATGCAACAGATAGCGCCGCCTGCCGCCGGCGGCAATGGCGCCCGGCTGTCGCGCTTGCACGGATCGCGCCGCCCCGGCGACAATGCGTCCCGCGCGCCAGCCGCCATTCCAAGGAGCAAACGAATGAATACGATGCGCAATCCGGCCAACGTCGCCAAGCCGTTCAGCAGCTACAGCCAGGCGTTGGAAACGCCGGCCAAGGCGCGCTGGCTGCACATCTCCGGCCAGGTCGGGATCAAGCCCGACGGCACCATGGCCCAGGGCATCGAGGGGCAGGCGACGCAGGCGTGGACCAACATCGTCAACTGCCTGACCGACGCCGGCATGGTCGTCGGCGACCTGGTCAAGGTCACGTCCTTTCTCGTGCGCGCCGGCGATGTGGCGGCGGTGCGCCCGATCCGCGACCGCTTTCAGGGCGGCTGGCGGCCGGCTTCGACGCTGGTCGTGGTCGCCGGCCTGGCCAGCCCCGAGTGGCTGATCGAGATCGAAGCGATCGCCGCCAAGCTGGAGCCGGCGGCCGATCGCGGGCATTGATGCCCACAGCCGCGGCCCGGCAGTACCGGAATCAGCCCCGAGGCGGCCGGCGAATCGATCGCTAACCCCTTATCGATTAAGGGACTTAACGAATTCTTCGCCATTTGCCGCTTAATCTTCGCGGCATTCAAGAGTCGCCGCAGGAGATTCATGGTGGGGTGGATTGCGCTCATACTCGCGATTTTTTTCGGTCTTGCCGCCGCGCCGGCGCAGGCGGGTCCGGAGCTTGCGCAGGGCGAGGCCGCATACAAGTCGAAGCATTACGCCGGCGCCTATCTGCTGCTGCTGCCGCTCGGGCAGCAGGGCGATAAACGGGCGCAGTTTCTGCTCGGCCGCATGTCGGATAACGGGCTGGGACCGATCCAGCTCGATCCGCGCGAGGCCTTGCGCTGGTACCGGATGGCGGCGGACCAGGGCTACGGCCCGGCGCAATTCGCCATGGCGCAGGCCTATGCCTTTGGCCGCGGCGTGACCCCGAGCGCCGAAGAGTCGCTCGCCTGGCTGCGCCGTGCCGCGGAGAACGGCCAGGTGCGCGCGATGCTCAGCCTCGCCGCGCTCTACGACGACGGGCGCGGCGTGCCCAAGGATCCGGCGACGGCCGCCCAGTGGGTGCGCCGGGCGGCGGAGCGCAGCGCCGACGCGCAACGCCAACTGGCGCAGCGGCTGGAGGAAGGCCGCGGCATCGCCGCCAATCCGCAGGAAGCGGCCGTCTGGCTGCGGCGTGCCGCCGCCGCCGGCAATGCCGAGGCCTTGTTCGAAAGCGGCCGCCGCGGCAGCGAGTTCGATGAATCGACCGAGGGCACGATCGGCGCCTATGTCGCGCTGTCGCTTGCCGCGCAACGCTCCGCGGGCGACGTCAAGCGCAATGCGACGCAGGAGCGCGCCCGGCTTCAGGCGCGGATGACCCCGCCGGAAGTCGGCGAGGCGCAGGCGCGCATCAAGGCGTGGAAGGCGGCCGCGGCCCAGCGCGCGGGCGCGGAAGAGGAGGAGTGAGGACGATGTTGGGGCGCCTATTTTCCGGCTCTTCCTCTGCCAACAACGCCGACCTGCCCGGGCGGATCATCCAGCACGAGGTGATGGTCCACTTCGAGAAGCATTGGGTGATCGATTCGATCGTCGAGGACGAGGCGCAGGCGATTGCCCGGGCGCAGACGCTGCTCGAGGACCCGAAGAACGACGAGGTGAAGGTGGTGCGCCAGCGCTCGATGGCGGCGACCGGCTTCACCACCGAGAAGCCGATCTTCGAGGCGACCCAGACGCCGCGCAACAAGAAGGAAATCGGACTTTCCGCCACCATCAACGAGGCGCCCGCCTGCGTCAGCCTCGACGATTTTTTCAGCCTGGACTCGCGGGTGATCATGAGCCGCCTGTTCCGCGAATTCCTCGACAGCATGATCATCACGCCGACCGAGCTGCTGCACAATCACGGCTACATCAAGAAGCTCGACAACGCCGGCACGCTGATCAGCAGCGCCGTCTATCAGGTGGCGCAGGTGCAGTCGAAGGCGGGGCAGGGCACGGTCAAGGAGCGCGCGGCGGCGATCGACGGCTTCCTGCGAGAGGTGCAGTCGATGGCGCGCGACGTGGCGGCGGAGCGCCGCAAGCTGCCGACGCTCGAGGAAGGCCAGTTCATGCAGCTGGTGCGCCGCGTCGAAGCGCGCTACGAGACGTCCGAGCGGCAGCATCGGGTGCTGGCTTCGCTCGCCAATTATCTCGCCGGCGCCTCGAGCTGGGGCCAGAAGCTGACGCAGATCGCCGGCCTCATTACCGAGGATATCGAGCCTGAGTGCCTGCGGCTGCTCGACGGCGTGATCGCCGATGCGCTCGGCGCCGGGCAGATGGTGCAGGAGATTCTCGGGGCGCAGTCCAACCTGGCGAGCGCGCTCGCCCTGCTCGCCGATCTCTCCACCGGGCGGCTCGACAAGGACCCGCCGCAGGCCTCCGAGTGCCTGAAGCTCCTCATCAAGCTCATCCGCACGCGGAACATGCCGTCCTGCCGCGCCGTGCTGTTCGATCGGCTGGTGCGCGAGCTCAAGAGCACCAAGCCGCTCAACCGCAACGACACCGAGCAGGAGCGCGCGGCGCTCAACGCGCTGACCGAGCGCCTCAAGGGCGAGGACGGCAAATTGATCGGCGGGGCGGTGGTGGAGAAGGCGCTCGCCGTGCGCACCGAGGCGCTGCGCAAGGCGCTGCTGCAGAAGATGGGCGTGGTGACGTAGGGGCGAGCCGGATCGGGACGTACTCAGGACGCCGACGCAATCTTGCTGATCACATCTCTCTACTCGTCACGCCCGGACCGCGCCGTAGGCGCGGCCCGCCGCGGGCGCGTGATCCGGGCATCCATGAATTCGCATTCTCGCAAGCAGCAGTTAGGACGTGGATGACCAGGACTCGGCCTTCGGCCAGCCCGGTCATGACGCAACACGAGGGGCAAGCAGCCAGTTACGCCCGCTTCCTCACCCTTTGCCCCGTCCGCGCCAAATAGGACGCGAGATAGCGCCCGGTATAGCTGTCCTTGACCCGCGCCACGTCCTCGGGCGTGCCGGTGGCGACGATGCGGCCGCCCTTGTCGCCGCCCTCGGGGCCGAGATCGAGCAGCCAGTCGGCGGTCTTGATCACTTCGAGATTGTGCTCGATCACCACCACCGTGTTGCCGGTCTCGACCAGCGCGTGCAGCACCGAGAGCAGGTTCTTCACGTCCTCGAAATGCAGGCCGGTGGTCGGCTCGTCGAGGATGTAGAGCGTCTGGCCGGTGGCGCGGCGCGACAGCTCCTTGGCCAGCTTGACGCGCTGCGCCTCGCCGCCCGACAGCGTCGTCGCCTGCTGGCCGATATGAATGTA
>JACQDQ010000342.1 GCA_016201015.1 Pseudomonadota bacterium
GCGCGACGGCTTCGCGCAATTCGCAGCTCGGCGGGACGCTGGAGGTGCTGGAGCATCAGCTGGTCGAATCGCTGGCGGAGCGCGGGCGACTCGCCGTCGAACGGGATCGCTTGGCGCATGAGCGGCAGAAGCTGGCCGCGGAGCTCGGTGCGGCCGAGCGGCGGCAGCTGGAATTGATCGAGTCGCAGAACCAGGCGCTGGCGCGCGTGAGCGAGCGGATCCGCAGCGATGCTGAGGCGATGTCGATACTGATCGCGCGCACTGGGCTCGATCCGAACCGCTTGCTGGCGCAGACGGGAACCTCCGGTGGCGGCGGCCCCTTCATCGACGCGCGCACGCATATCGGAATCGAGCCGATCTATTCGGGGCTCGTCTCGCTCGGTGCGCAGATCGGCCGGGTGGAAGACCTGAAACGGCTGATGCGCGCTCTGCCCACCGCGGCGCCGCTCGACAGCGTCGAGGTGATGAGTCCGTTCGGCATTCGCCGCGATCCGTTCAACGGCCAGCTCGCCATGCATAGCGGCATTGATCTCGCTGCGCCGGCGAAGACGCCGATCATGGCGACGGCGGCCGGAACCGTGGTCTTCGCCGGCTGGGCGGCGGAGTACGGCAATCTCGTCGAGATCGACCATGGCTTCGGCCTGCGCACGCGCTACGGCCACTTGTCGCGGATCAACGTCAAGCTCGGCCAGAAGGTGGCGATAAGGCATATCGTCGGCCATGCCGGCTCGACCGGCCGCAGCACCGGGTCGCATTTGCACTACGAGGTGATGAGCGACGGCAAGAACCTCGATCCCAAGAAGTTCATGGAGGCAGGCAAATATGTTCTCAAGGGCTAAGCGCGGCGAAGCCGCGAAGAAATACATGCCGTCCATCATCAGTCCGGATTTCCGGGCGGTCGGCGACATCACGGCGGATGGCGACATCCAGGTTCTCGGCCGCATCGAGGGCAACGTGCGTTGCCGCACGCTGACGATCGGCGACACCGGCGCGGTGCAAGGCGAAATCTCGGCCGAACGGGTGCGCGTACTCGGCAAAGTCGTCGGCCCGATCAAGGCGCGGACGGTGGAGCTTACCCGGACGGGGCATGTCACGGGCGACATCCGCCACGAGACGCTGACGATCGACACCGGCGCCTACCTTGACGGCCACTGCAAGCGGATGGACGCCGCCGAGTTGCGACCCGACGAGCATCTCACGCTCGTGCACGACGCCACGTCGCGGTAGAGCCAGGCCAGGCTGTCACGCGCCGGCGTCGCCCAGGCGACGGACCTCTGGTCAGCACTCCCCTTCTTGTTTCGGCACACGTTGAGTCGCCCCGCGCGCTTGCGCCCCTGGCCGGCATCTTGCTAGGGATGACGTAGCAAAGGCATGGAGGGGCAATGGTAGGGGCGCGGCCAGCTACCGATATCTCGGCATCTAGTGCCGTCAACGAAAAGAGGCTGTGGCAGCGCCACATGGCGATGGCGAAGTTGGGCGGCACGCTCAAGGGTGGGGTGAATCGACAGGCGCTCTCGCCCGAGGATGCCGCGGCCCGCAAGCTGCTCGCCACGTGGGCGAAGAAGCGCGGCTTCGAGGTGGCGACGGACGCCATTGGCAACCTGTTCGTGCGACGCCCGGGCACCGACGCCAAGGCGCGGCCTATTCTGACCGGCTCGCATCTCGACACGCAGCCGACCGGCGGCAGGTTCGATGGCGCCTACGGCGTGCTCGCCGGCTTCGAGGTTCTGGAGGCGCTCGCCGACGCGAAGATCGCCACGCGTCGCCCGATCGAGGTCGTCGCCTGGATGAACGAGGAAGGTAGCCGCTTCCAGCCGGGTTGCGTCGGCTCCGGCGTATTTGCCGGGTCGTACGACGTGGCAAAAATGCTGAAGATCACCGATCGCGCCGGCGTGAAGGTGCGCGACGCGCTTGCCGCCACTCTCAAGGCGGCGCCGACGCCGCGCCGCAAGGGGATCGGCTTTGCGGTCGACGGCTATATCGAGGCGCACATCGAGCAGGGGCCGCGGCTCGAGGCGGTCGGCCACACCATCGGCGTCGTCACCGGCATTCAGGGCTCGCGTCGCTTCGCCGTCGACGTTGTCGGCGAGGAGTCGCACGCCGGCACCACGCCGTTGCGCGTGCGCAAGGACGCGCTCAAATCGGCCGTCGCCGTCGTCGATGCGCTGCAAAAGCATATGCATGACGAGACCGACACGGTGCGTTTCACCGTCGGCCGATTCGAAACCTATCCCGGCTCGCCCAATACCGTTCCCGGCCGGGTCCACTTCACGATCGATTTCCGCCACCCCGACAGCGCCGTGTTGCAACGGCTCGGCGACGGCGTGGACGACGTCGCCAAGGCCCATGCCGGACCCTGCGACGTGCGGGTGACTGGCCTCTCTTATGTCGAGCCGACCGTATTCGCGCCGCAGATCATGGACCTGGTGCGCGATACGGCGCGACGGCTCGCGCTCCCCAATATGGACATGCCGTCCGGCGCCGGCCACGACGCGATGTATATGGCGAAGCTCTGCCCGGCCGGCATGATCTTCGTGCCCTGCGCGCGCGGGGTCAGCCACAACGAGGCGGAAAGCGCGACGCCGTCCGACCTCGCCGCCGGCTGCCGCGTGCTGGCGGACTCGCTGGTGGCGCTGGCCAATCGCTGACCTGCGGGGGTCGGGACCTATGTCACGATGTCGTTGGCGCGCGTGGCCCAGAAGGTGACGCGGCGTTCGAGCACGGCGAACAGCTCGTACATGACGACGCCCATCACGGCGATGACGATGAGGCCGGCGAAGACAAGCGGCACGTCGAAGCGCGAGCTTGCCGCCATCATCAGATAGCCGATGCCGGAGTTGGAGGCGACCGTCTCCGATATCACTGAGCCGACAAAGGCGAGAGTGATGGCCACCTTGAGCGAGGCGAAGAAATAGGGCATGGCGCGCGGAATGCCGACCTTGCGCATGATCTGCAGCTTGCGCGCGCCCAACGAACGCAGCACGTCCAGCAGTTCCGGCTCGATGGTGGCGAGGCCGGTCGCCACGTTGACGACGACCGGGAAAAACGAGATGAGGAAGGCCGTGAGGATCGCGGGAATGGTGCCGATGCCGAACCAAATGACGAGGATGGGCACGACCGCGACCTTAGGGATCGAGTTGAAGCCGATCATCAGCGGATAGAGCGCCTCGTAGACCGGCCGATAGGCGCCCACCACGACGCCGAGGACGAGGCCGAAGGCGACCGCGAGGGCGAAGCCGGCAATCGTCGTGAAGGCGGTCTGAATGGCATGCGAAGTGATTGGTTGGTAGTACTTGATGAGGGCGGCGAATACTTCGCTCGGGGCCGGGAGGATGAAGACGTCGATCCCGGTCACGCGGCAGACGATCTCCCACAGGATGAAGAACCCTATCGTCACCGTCCACGGCAGCGTCCGCAGGACCCAGGCTTGGCTCATGACTTGCGCACCGCCGATATCTGCTCGCGCAGCGCGTGGGCGAGCGCCACGAATTCCGGCTTGAAGCTGTCTTCGAGCGTGCGTGCCCGTGGCAACGGCACCGTGGTTCGCGACACCACCCGTCCCGGTCGGGCGCTGATGACGTAGATCGTGTCGGCGAGATAGACCGCCTCGCGCAGATCGTGGGTGACGAGAATTACGGTCGGCCGCTTCTTGAGCCACAGCGATTGCAGGACGCCCCACAAATCCTCGCGCGTGAAGGCATCGAGCGCGCCGAACGGCTCGTCGAGAAGGAGAAGTTCCGGCTCGTGGATGAGCGCGCGGCAGAGCGAGCTTCTCTGTTGCATGCCGCCCGAGAGCTGCCAGGGGAATTTGCCCTCGAAGCCCGACAGGCCGACCGCCGCCAGAAGGTCGCGCGCGGCGGCGGCATGGCGCTGGCGCTCGCGCCGGAAGCGGCTGGCGTGCGGCTCGACGATTTCGAGCGGCAGCAGCACATTGTCCAGCGTCGTTCGCCATGGCAGGAGCGTTGCGTTCTGGAATGCCATGCCGCAGATC
The DNA here is from genome assembly GCA_016201015.1 of Pseudomonadota bacterium. Lineage (GTDB taxonomy): Bacteria > Pseudomonadota > Alphaproteobacteria > CACIAM-22H2 > CACIAM-22H2 > JACQDQ01. Next base: position 3,992 of record JACQDQ010000342.1, read on the forward strand.
TTGAGCGGACCGGTCACCGCCCGGCCGGCAACCATGACCGAGCCGGTGCTGGCCGGATGCA
>JACQDQ010000337.1 GCA_016201015.1 Pseudomonadota bacterium
CGATCTTCTTCGGCGGCGGCACGCCGTCGCTGATGGGCCCGGCGACAGTCGGGGCGATCATCGATCGCGCCGCACGCCACTGGTCGCTGGCGACCGATATCGAGATCACGTTGGAGGCCAATCCCAACTCGGCCGAGCAGGCCGCTTTCGCCGGCTTTCGCGCCGCCGGCGTCAACCGTCTGTCGCTCGGCGTGCAGGCGCTCGACGACGCCGCGCTGCGCTTCCTGGGCCGCGGCCACAACGCGGCCGAGGCCCTCGCCGCCATCACGCTCGCCGCGCGACATTTCGACCGCTGGTCCTTCGACCTCATCTATGCGCGCCCGGCGCAGACTGCGGCTTCATGGCGCGCCGAGCTGGCCGCGGCGCTGCCGCTCGCCGGCGATCACCTGTCGGTTTATCAGTTGACGATCGAGCCCGGCACGGCCTTTCACACCGCGTTTGCACGCGGCGAGATTCGTCTGCCCGGCGAAGACGAAGCCGCCGATCTTTACGAGACGACGCAGGACGAGCTCGCTGCCTTCGGCCTGCCCGCCTACGAGATTTCCAATCACGCGCGGCCGGGTGCCGAATGCCGGCACAACCTCGTCTATTGGCGCTACGACGACTATGTCGGCGTCGGACCGGGTGCGCACGGACGGCTGACCATCGACGGCATCAAGACCGCGACGCGCCAGGAAAAGGCACCGGAGACCTGGCTCGCCGCGGTCGACGCCCGCGGTCACGGCACGGCGGAACGCCGCGCGATCGCGCCCGATGAAGCGGCACGCGAGGCCCTGCTCATGGGGCTGCGGCTCGCCGAGGGCATCGATGGCGCGCGCTTCGCGCTGGCAACCGGCCGTGCGCTCGCCGACTGCCTGGACAGCGAGCGGCTGCGGCGCCTGATCGCGCGCGGCTTCGTCCACCGCGACGCCAGCCGGCTCGCCGCAACGCCACAGGGGCGAAAGGTGCTGAACGCCGTGATCGCCGAGCTGGCCGCCTAGTTGGTCGGCTTCTCAAAGGTCTCGGGTGCCGGCGCGACAATGCGGAAGCCGCTGCGCTGGACCTCGAGGACGGCGAGGCCGCGTTCGTTGGTGCCGTCGGGCCGCAACCGGAAGATGCCGTCGAGCCCGGCATAGCCGCTGGGATTGGTCAGCGCCTTATCGGAGAAGTCCGGCCCGTTCTCGCCGCGCGCGAGCACGGCAGCAACCGCGACGGCGTCGTAGGCGAGCGTCGCGATGCGCGGCATGTTGCTGCCATAGACGCGGCGGTAGCGTTGCGCGATCTCGTCGCGCGCCGCCGGCGGCGGCGCGGCGAACCAAGAGCCGATCAGCGCCGGCTCGCGTCCGAGCCGCGGATCCTCCCACAACGCCGTGCCGAGCAGACGGAAGCGTCCGGGGTCGACGTCGTAATAGGCGAGCAGCGGCGCGATGGCGAGCAGCCGATCGCCAAAATCGGGCAGCAGGATCGCGTCGTAGCCCTGCGCGGAGGCCGGCGTGACCGCCTCGCGGCTGCTGCTCTCGTCGGTCGCCGCCGTTAGCACGCGTGCGCCCAAGGGACCGCGGCGCCTGAATTCGGCGGCAAAGCGGCGAACCACCGCCGAGGAATCGGCCGCCGCCGGATCATAGCGCTCGACCATCGTTACCTCGCCGCCGCCGCCGCCCGCCACCTTGGCCAGCGCCTCCTCGGCCGCGGCACCGAACGTGTTGTTCGGCACCAGCGCCGCGAACCGCGCGAAGCCGCGCCCACGGGCAAAGACGACAACCCGCTCGATCTGGCCCTGCGGCGAGAGGCCAAGGACGTAAAGTCCCTGGCCGGCGATTGAGCGGTCGTTGGATAGACTCAAGACATTGACGCCGGCCGCGCGCGCGCGGACCGCCACGGCCGCGGCCTCGCCGGCGAAGAGCGGACCGACGATCAGCCGCGCGCCGTCGGCGATTGCCGCATCGGCGGCCTGCGCCGCGCCTTCGGGCGTGCCGCCCGTGTCGCGCGGCAGCAGCGTGAAGGCCGCATCGCCGTTGTCGAACAGGGCAAGCTGCGCGGCGTTCAGCAATGCTTCGCCGAGGCCGGCGTTCGGTCCGGTCAACGGCAGGAGCAGGGCGACCCGCGCCGACGGTTCCGTGGCGGATTGCGGCGCCGGCGCCGGCGTAGCGGTTACGGTCGGCGGCACGGCGGGCGTCACCGGCGTCGGCATGGACGGGGCCGGCGGCTCGGGACGGCTCGCTTGAACCGGGGCGCCACGGCCCGCTACCCTCGGCTCCTGACAACCGGCGACGGCGAGCGCAATCGCGCACAGGGCAAGGCCGAGCCAACGCCGGGCGGCGCGTTCATAGAAGCGGCCTGAACGGATCATCACACCATGTCTCCCACGGTTGAGACTGAGCCTAACGATGGCACGGCCCCGCGTAAACTGGAACCGGGCCTCTACCTGATCGCCACGCCGCTCGGCAACCTCGGCGATATCACGCGGCGCGCCATCGTCGTGCTGTCTCAGGCCGACATTGTCGCCTGCGAAGATACGCGGGTCACGCGCCGGCTGCTGGCCGCGCTCGGTATCTCCGCCCGACGGTTGGTCCGCTATGACGACCACAGCGCCGAGCGGGTCCGACCCAGTCTCATTGAAGCCGTCGGACATGGCAAAACTGTGGCGCTGGTGAGCGATGCCGGAACGCCACTGATCGCCGACCCCGGCTATCGGCTGGTCCGCGCCGCGCACGAGGCCGGTCTGTTGGTTAACGCGGTGCCGGGTCCGTCGGCGGTCGTGACCGCGCTGGCGGTCTCCGGACTGCCCTGCGACCGCTTCCTATTCTGCGGCTTCCTGCCGCCGAAGGCCGGGCCCCGTGCCCGGGCCCTGGAGACGGTAAAGACGGTGCCGGCCAGCCTCGTCGTGTTCGAGGCGCCGCACCGCCTGCCCGCGGCGCTGGCATCGATGGCGGCTGTCCTCGGGCCGCGCGAGGCGGCGGTCGCGCGGGAGTTGACCAAGCTGCACGAGGAAGTACGACGCGGAACGCTGGCAACGCTCGCCGCCCATTATGCCGAGGCGGGCGCGCCAAAGGGCGAGGTCGTCATCGTCGTTGGCCCACCCACCGACGCGCCGCCGCCGGACGCCGCGGACGATCTCGACGCGCAGCTCGAGATGGCGCTCGCCAAAATGAGCCTGCGCGACGCGGCGGCGGCCGTCGCCACGGCCAGCGGCCGGCCGCGGCGAGAGGTCTATGCCCGCGCCCTGGCGCTTGCCCGCGGCAAATGAGCCGTCGCCCCGACCGGCGCCGCGCCGAGGCCAAAGGACGGCGGGCCGAATGGCTTGCCGCTTGGCGTCTGCGCCTGGCCGGCTATCGCATCCTGGCCCGCGACTTCAAGACCGTGGTCGGCGAGATCGACCTTATCGCCCGGCGCGGGCGCCGCCTGGTCTTCGTCGAGGTCAAGGCGCGCGGCAACCTCGATCTTGCGCGCGCGGCGATCATGCCGAACCAACGGCAGCGAATCGAGCGCGCCGCCGCCGCCTTCCTTGCCGCCCGGCCCGAGCTCGCGGCGCTCGAGCCGTGCTTCGCTGCCGTGCTGGTGTCGCCCGGACGGCTGCCGCGCCTCATCGTGGACGCTTGGCGGGTCAGTGACTAAATATTAAAAGACGCAGGCGAATCGGTCTTCACGATGCCAAGGAGTATGGGATGACCACGACCCGCCGATCCTCGATTATCTTGACCGCCGCGCTGGCGCTGCTGGGCCCGACCTTGGTCGGCTGCATCGAGACCGCCGTCGGCGCCGGCGCCGCGGTCGGCGTCACCGCCATGCAGGAGCGCGGCGTCAAAGGCGCCGTCAGCGACACCGCCATTCGCGCCGAGATCAATCACTATTGGCTGCAGAAGAGCGAAAAGCTGTTCATCTACGTGAACCTGCAGGTGCACGAGGCGCGCGTCTTGGTGAGCGGCGCGGTCACCGATCCGCAGACCCGTGCCGACGCGATCGAGCTCGCCTGGAAGGCGAAGGGCGTGCGCGAGGTGATCAACGAGGTCGAAGTGACGAATGAAGGTGGACTCGGCGCCTATGCCCGCGACACCGTGATCGTCACCGAGCTGCGCTCGCGCCTGTTGTTCGCCAAGGACGTGCAATCGGTGAACTACTCGCTTGAAGCGGTGAACGGTGTCGTCTACCTGATCGGCGTCGCCCAGGACCAGGCCGAACTCGAGCGCGTGCTCAACGTCGCGCGCAACCTGCGGAACGTGCGGCGCGTCGTCAGCCACGTCCTGCTCAAGGCCGACCCGCGGCGCTTCACGCCCGCTCCCGCGTGAGGCTGCGCACGCCTTGAGCACCGCGATCGCAGAGGCGGAGGCCCGGCTCCGCGCGGCAGGACAAGCGTCCGACTCGGCGATCGACTTGGCCGAGACGGCGCTCGCGTTGGCCGTGCTCGATCATCCGGCGGCGGACCTCGCCGCTTATCGCGGCCATCTCGCCCGCCTGGCACGCGACGTCGCCGCTGCTTCCGGCCCGGTTAGCGGCCTCGACGGCCGCCTGCGCGCGCTGCGCGACGTGCTGGTCGGCGCGCACGGCTATCGCGGCGATCGCGACACCTACGACGACCTGGCCAATGCCGATCTGATGCGCGTCATCGACCGGCGCCGCGGCCTGCCGGTCGCGCTCGCCATCCTCTGGCTCCATGCGACGCGGGCGCAAGGGTGGTCCGGCACCGGATTGAATTTCCCGGGCCACTTCCTGATACGGCTCGATGACAACGGCCGGCACGCCATCGTCGATCCGTTCAACGACGGCGCCACGGTCGAGGCGACGACGCTCACCCGCCTGATCAAGGACGCCGTTGGCGAGGACGCGGAGCTGCTGCCCGAGCACTGCGCGCCGGTCGGCAACCGGGACATCCTTCTGCGCCTGCAGAACAATATCAAGCTGCGGTTGCTGCGGGCCAAGGCACAAGAGCAGGCGGCCGCGGTCATCGAGCGCATGCTGTTGATCGCCCCGCGCGAGGCTGCGCTGTGGTACGAAGGCGGACAGCTGCATGCCGCCATCGGCAATTTGGGTGCCGCCCTGCAGTTTCTCGAAAAAGCCGCGCAATTGGTCGACAGGCCGAAAGCGCGGCGGCATATCATGGCCGAGCGCGACACCCTCAGGACCAAACTCAACTGAACTGTAGACCGCGATGAGCCTCACCGTCGCCATCCAAATGGACCCCATCGGCGCCATCAACATCGACGCCGATTCGACGTTCGTCCTCGCGCTCGAGGCGCAGCGCCGCGGCCACCTGCTCTATCACTACCTGCCGCAGGCCTTGAGCTTCGTCGGCGGCCGCGTGCGGGCCCAGGCGCGGCGGCTTACCGTTCGCCGCGAGAAGGGCAATCATGCGACGCTCGGCGAGCCGGAGACGCTCGATCTTGCGCAAGTCGACGTCGTGCTGATGCGGCAGGACCCGCCCTTCGATATGGCCTACATCACCGCGACGCATCTGCTCGAGCACATTCACCCCAAGACGCTCGTGGTCAACGATCCCGTGCATGTGCGCAACGCGCCGGAAAAGCTGTTCGTCGCGCATTTCCCGGAGCTGATGCCGCCGACGCTGATCACCACCGACCGCGCCGAGATTCTCGCCTTCCGCGTCGCGCATAAGGACATCATCGTCAAGCCGCTGTTCGGCAATGGCGGCGCCGGCGTCTTCCACCTGCGCCCGGACGACGAGAACCTGAATGCGCTGATCGAGATGTTCACCAGCATGAGCCGGGAGCCGATCATCGTCCAGCGCTACCTGCCGGAGGTGCGCGCCGGCGACAAGCGGATCATCCTCGTCGATGGCCGCGCTGCCGGCGCGGTCACGCGGGTGCCGGCCGCCGGCGAGGCGCGTGCCAATCTGCATGTCGGCGGACGGGCGGTGAAAACCGATCTGTCGCCGCGCGACCGCGAGATCTGCGAGGCGATCGGCCCCGAGCTTTCGGCGCGCGGCCTCATCTTCGTCGGCATCGACGTGATCGGCGACTATCTCACCGAGATCAACGTCACGTCACCGACCGGCCTGCAAGAGATCAACCGCTTCGATGGAACGCGGCTCGAGGCGGATATCTGGGATGCGATCGAATCAAGACTCGGCGCGCGCGCGGCGCGCGGCCGTGCCTGAGTCTGTACCTTAATTGCCCAAAACCTTTACCATACTTCCCTAGACAGGTACGTCGAACGCGCTTGAAGCCTTATGCAGTAACCTGTAATATTTGCGTTTGAAACTGGTAATCATTCTCAGTTCAAGCTGGCGGTTGCAAGTGATCGAGATCGACGTGACGGTGGCGCCGCGCTGGGTATGACAGGGGAGCGCCCGTGAGGTTCGGGTATTTCACCCTTAGCGACAACCGCTATCCGGGCAATCGGCGGAGCCCGGAGCAATTGTTGCGCGAGATCTACGCACAGGCGCTGCACGCCGAGCGAATCGGCCTCAATTCGGCCTGGATCGGCGAGCACCATTTCAACCTGCTTGGCGTCAATCCCTGCCCGAATATCCTGCTTGCCAAGCTTGCCGGCGCAACGAGCCGCATCCGGCTCGCTCCGGCCGTCGTATTGTTGCCGGTGCACCACCCGCTGCATGTCGCCGAGGAATGGGCGACACTCGACCTCTTGTCTGATGGACGGGTCGATTTTGCCGCGGGTCGCGGCTACGACCGTCTCGAATACGAGCCGTTCGGCGCGCCGTTCCAGGACTCGGCCGAGA
>JACQDQ010000338.1 GCA_016201015.1 Pseudomonadota bacterium
CAAATCGAGGACGGTAAAGCGGGCCAGGGCCGTCGAGGCAGGCTGAATGGTCATGGTCGTGCGATCATCCTGACTGGAGCGCTTCGCCAAGCCCCGATTATTCATTCATTGCGCCGATCAATTATGCGTGCCGACAGCAGATTGTCTACAAAAAGCAGTCGGCGACGCCCAGAACCGCTTGGTCCGGCTCACCGGCCGCTCAGGCACGACGGCGAGGCTGTCGGTCCGACGTTTTACCCCAATAGCCGATGCGTGCGGTCCAAAAGCGGCGGGATTCTTTCCGTCAAGGTGGATGATCTTGTGTCGCTTCGATGGGAACGGCTTAACGACACGCTAACAATCTACCACACAGGAGGAATAACGATTTGGAAGCTAACCAAATCTTCGCAATTTTTCCTGATACTGCATATACGGCATCTGGGGTAGGGCCATGACAATGCTCGGCACAGCCTGGCGAGCAGTCGCCCCGATGCTGAACGGCACAGAGACGACGGTCCGAATTCACTCAATTCGTCGCACCGAAGGAGTCACTGGCCATGAGGATCACGCTCAAGACGACCCTGTTTGCGATCACCGCGGTTCTAACGCTGCTGGTCGTCGGTCTTGCTGGCAGCATTGCGATGCGTACGCTCGACGAGCGTGCAATCGCCAATGCCGGGCGCCAGGCGAATGCGATCGGCGATCTTCTGCTCAAGAGCGCGGGAGCATGGGCCATCGAGCGCGGCGCGACCAATACGGCGCTCAACGCCAACGATCCGATCAACGGCAGCCAGCGCGAGACTATCGACAAGCAACGGCAGACGGCCGACACCAGCTTTCGCGCGGCGCTTGAGCTGTTGACCGGCGTACAGCTCGGTCAGAAGGATCGCTTCTTGACCGAGGTCAACGGCGCCTGGGACCGCCTCGCCGACGCCCGGCGCCAGGCCGAGCGCGAGCTGGGCAAGGCCAGGGCCGAGCGGGACCAGGCGACGGTGAAAGCCTGGGTCCCGGCCATTACGAGCGTGATCGAGGCGACGCAGCGACTGCGCCGGGCCGTCGATCTCGAGCTGGAAACGGCCGAGGCGCGCGTGGCCCATTTCCAGCAGATGAAAGACGCCATATGGACCATGAGCGAATTCGCCGGCCGCGAACGCGCCATGGTCGGCGGCGTGGTCGCGCAGGGCGCCGCCATCGCGCCCGAGCAGATGCAACTCCTCTCGCGCAACCGCGGCCGGGTGGAATACGCCTGGGACATGGTGCAAGCGTTCACCGCGAAATCGACGACCCCGGCAGAGATCGCGTCCGCCGTGAACAATGTTCGCGAGGTGTTTGTCGGTCGTTTCGACGAGACGCGGCAGGCCGTCCTGGCGGCGGGCATGGCCGGGAAGGCCTACCCGATCGACGCGGCGGAGTGGATCAAGCGCTCGACCGAAGCCATCAACACGGTGCTGAAGCTCAGCGAAGCCACCGGCATGGTCGTCGAGCGCGCCACGACCGAAGCGGCGAGCAAGAGCTTCGCAAGCACGGTGATTTCGGTCGGCGTGTTGCTGAGCGGGCTGGCGGTGGCCGGGCTTGCCTTCTGGATCGTCGTGCGCCGGGTCACCCGCCCGCTGCAAAAGATGACCGAGACGATGACGGCCTTGGCCGCGGGCGACGACGAGGTCGTCGTGCCCGGTCTCGGGCGCAGCGACGAGATCGGCGCCATGGCCGGCGCCGTCGACGTCTTCAAGCGGAACTCGATCGAAATGAAGCGGATGCAGGCCGAGCAAGCGGAAGCCGAGAAGCGCGCGGCGGAGGAAAAGAAACGGGTATTGAACGAACTTGCGGACCGTTTCACGGCGAGCGTCGGCGAGGTCGTCAAGTCGGTTTCGGCCGCCGCCACGGAGATGCAGGCGACCGCCGAGTCGATGACGGCAACCGCCGAGGAGGCCAGTCGGCAAGCCACGGCCGTCTCGGCCGCTTCCGAGCAGGCGTCGACGAATGTGCAGACCGTGGCGACGGCCGCGGAGGAATTGTCGGCATCGATCGTCGAGATCAGCCGGCAGGTCAGCGAGTCGACGCGAATCTCGGGGCAGGCGGTCGAAGAGGCGCAGCGGACCAATACGCTGGTCCAGGGCCTCGCCGACGCGGCGCAGAAAATCGGCGCCGTCGTCCAGCTCATCAGCGACATCGCCGGTCAGACGAATTTGCTGGCGCTCAACGCAACGATCGAGGCGGCGCGTGCCGGCGAGGCCGGCAAGGGCTTCGCGGTCGTCGCTTCCGAGGTCAAGGCTCTGGCCAATCAGACGGCGAAGGCGACGGAAGAGATCGGCACGCAGATCGCCTCGATCCAGTCGGCGACCGGCGCGTCCGCCACGGCGATCAAAGACATCACGACGACGATCACGCGGGTCAGCGAGATTGCCACGTCGATCGCTTCGGCGGTCGAGGAGCAGGGAGCGGCAACCCAGGAAATCGCCCGCAACGTTCAAGAGGCGGCGAAGGGCACGCAGGAGGTGACATCGAACATCACCGGCGTGACCCAGGCGGCGACGCAAACGGGCGCCGCCGGCGCACAGGTGCTAAGCGCGGCCGGCGAATTGGCGCAGCATGCGGAGCATCTGCACGGCGAGGTCGATCGCTTCGTTGTCGAAGTTCGCGCGGCCTGAGGGCAGGTCTCATCGACGAAGACGTGGGCTGCGCGCCCGATGCGGCGCGCGGACGATCGGCGTTGAGCGGGTCAGTACGAGAAATGGCCGGGGACCCACAGCGAGATCGCCGGGATATAGGTGACCAGCATCAAGACGACGAACATGGCGATGTAGAACGGCCAGATCGTCCGCGTCACCTCTTCCATGGTCACTTTGCCGACCGCGCAGCCGACGAACAGCGTCGCCCCCACCGGCGGCGTGACCAGGCCGATGCCGAGATTGACCAGCATGATGATGCCGAAATGAACCGGATCGACGCCGAGCTTGGTGACGACCGGCAGCAGGATCGGGGTGCAGATCAGGATCAGCGGCGCCATGTCCATGAGGCAGCCGAGGACCAGCAGCATCATGTTGATGAGAAGCAGGATGATGTACTTGTTGCTCGACAGCGTGAGGAAGAATTCCGTCACGTGCGCCGGCAACCGCATCAACGCCATGATGTAGCCGAAGCCCGAGGCGAAGGCGATGAGGATCATCACCATCCCGACCGTTTTCACCGTGCGGTGAATCAGGTAGGGCAGCTCGCGCCACTTATAGTCGCGGTAGACGACCATGGTGACGAGAAACGCATAGACGCAGGCGACCGCGGCGGACTCGGTGGCGGTGAACACGCCCGACAGAATACCGCCGAGTATGATGACCATGGTGCCGAGGCCCCATAGGGCATCCGCCGCGACCTTCAGCGCTTCGCCGAGGGGCACCCTGCGGCCCTTGGGGTATCCTTCGCGGTGGGCGATGACGAGACAGAGGATGATCAACGACAAGCCGAGCAGGAGCCCGGGGAGCACGCCGCCGAGGAACAGGGCGGCGATCGAAATCGTTCCCCCCGCGGCCAGCGAGTAGATGACCGCGTTGTGGCTCGGCGGGATCAGAATCGCCTGCACCGAGCCGGTGATCGTCACGTTAACGGCGAAGAGCCGCGGATAGCCGGCTCGGACCATCTGCGGGATCATGACAGTGCCGATCGACGACGTATCGGCCACCGACGAGCCGGAAATGCAGCCGAACATGCTCGAGGCGAGGATGTTGACCAACGACAGCCCGCCGCGGATGAAGCCGACCAGCACGTTGGCGAAGCCGACCAAGCGGCGGGCGATGCCGCCCTCCGCCATGATCGCGCCGGCAAGCACGAAGAACGGGATGGCGAGCAACGAGAATTTGCTGACGCCGTCCGAGATCTTGAGCATCACCGCCTCGAGCGGGATGTCGATCCATAGAGCGGACACGAGCGCGGCAACGCCCATCGCGTAGGCCACGGGCACGCCGATCCCGATGAATACGAACAAGCTTGCGAGCAGGATCAGAGCGTCCATGTTGGTGGTCCGTTGCCGTCCGGTCAGTTGACGCTGGAGGGTTCGCGATAGATGAACGAGTCGGGCGGCGGCGCGCCGATCCACAGCCGCTCGGCGATGAAGAGAAGGGTGATCACGGCGCCAATCGGGATCGGCATATAGGTGACGCCGACCGACAGGAACGGGAATTCGGCGATGACCTGGTACCAGGTCGTCTCAACCAGCCGAACGCCCCAGATCAGCATGAACAGGCTGAGGAGCGTCATGAAGATGTCGGCCGCGAGAGTGACCCGGCGGCTCGTATTCGGCGGCAATGCGTCGGTAACAAGGACCACGCTGATGTGGACCCGCGCGAGGTAGCAGGCGGCGGCGGCGAGGAAGGTGAAGACGATGACGAGGAGCACCGACATCGGCTCCGGCCAGGGCAACGCCGCGTTGAGGACGTAGCGCCAGTAGACGCCCACCGGGATGACCATGGTCATCACCACGAGGCAGAGGCCGGCAATTCCGACGCACAGCAGATAGAGTACGTCCATCGCCCGGCGATAGGCGGCCATCGTTTCTTCTCCGAATTCAAGAAGGAAAGCCGGCCCGACCGGTTACAGCCGGGCCAGCGCCGTTGACGTCAGCCGACAGTCAGTTGACCGCCTGAATGCGCTTCACCAGATCGGCATACTTGCCGCCATACTTGTCCCACACCGGCTTGACGGCGTCCTGGAAGCGCTTCTTCTGGTCCGGCGTGAAGGTCAGGACCTCGATGCCGGCCTTCTTGATCAGGTCCATCGACTCCTTTTCCTTGTCCGCCCAGAGCTTGCGCTCCTCGAGCTGCGCCTCCTTGCCCACCTTCTTGAGCAGCGCCTGGTCGGCCGCCGACAGCTTGTCCCAGGTGACGCGCGAGAAAATCAGAATCTCGGGGATGATCAGGTGCTCGGTCAGCGAGTAGTACTTGGCGACCTGGAAGTGCTTGCCCGATTCGTAGCTGGGCGGGTTGTTCTCGGCCCCATCCACCACGCCGGTCTGCATCGCGGAGTAAAGCTGGTCGAAGCCCATGGCGATGCCGTTGCCGCCGAGCGCGTTCATCGTGTCGACGAAGATGGGGTTGCCCATCATGCGGATCTTCAGGCCCTTGAGGTCGTCGATGCTCTTGATCGGCTTCTTGCTGTTGTAGACGCTGCGCGCGCCGGCATCCATCCACGCCAGGCCAACCACCTTGGATTGCGGGCTGTTGGTCAACTTGGCCAGCATCTCGTCGCCGATCGCGCCGTCGATCACCTTCTGCATATGCGGCACGTCGCGGAACACGAAAGGCATGTTGAACACGTTGAGCTCGTCGACCACCGGGCCCATCGGGCCGACGCTGATGCGCGCGAATTGCAGGGCGCCGACTTGGGCCTGCTCGATCATCTCCTTTTCGCCGCCGAGTTGCATCGACGGGAACATCTGGACGCTGAGGCGGCCCTCGGTCTGCGCTTCCAGCTTCTTGCCGAGACGGACGACCGCCTCAACCGTCGGATAGCCGAGCGGGTGCACGTCGGCGGCCTTCAGCACCATCTTCTGCTGCGCCAGCGCCGATCGCCCAAAGCCGAATCCCAAGGCGCCGAGCGCCAGCCCGGTTGTGCCCAGGCGGATTACTTCACGTCGCTTCATCGGGTAGCCTCCCTTTCCATTTGATGACATGTCGAGAACTCATGCCGCCGACGACCGGCCGGGATGTCGCCTGTTCCGGATTGACCGGCGTCGCTCCCTGTGTTAGTTGTACGACAACATACATCATATGACGACTTCATTGTCAAGGCAGTCCGCCAAGCTTGCCATCCTCCGGCCGCTGTCGCAGCCGCGGAATCTGACCCGCGAGGTGGTGGAGCGGCTATCGACTGAAATCATGAGCGGCAAGCTGACGCCGGGCGCGCGCCTGCCGACGGAGCACGAGATGATCGCGGCGCTCGGCGTCAGCCGGACGGTGGTGCGCGAGGCGGTGTCGGCGCTGCGCGCGGAGGGTCTGGTGGTCACCCGCCAGGGCGTCGGCGCCTTCGTCGCCGTGGATGTCGAGCGGCGTCCGTTCCGCATCGATCCCGACGGGCTGAGCTCGATCGGCGAGGTGCTGAAGGTCGTCGAGCTTCGCATGGGGGTCGAGATCGAGTCCGCCGGGCTGGCGGCCGAGCGCGCCGCCGCGGCGCAATTACGGCGCATCCGCTCGGCGCTCGGCGCCCTCGACGCGGCGATCGCGCGCGGCGAGCCCGGCATCGACGAGGATGTCGAGTTTCACCGCGCCATTGCCCGCGCCACCCGCAATCCACAGTTCGTGCGCTTTCTCGAGTTCCTCGGCCGATTCATCATCCCGCGGCGAATCATCCGCATCGATCATGGCGTGGCGCAGCGGGCATATCTGGCAAGCATCCAGGACGAGCATCGGGCGATCTTCACCACGATCCAGGATCGGGATCCCGTCGCGGCGCGGGCCGCCATGCGCCAACACCTCACCAATAGCCGCGAGCGATATCGCAGGCTGGCAGCCGGGAGCGCCGGCAGGTAAACTCGGCGAAGCGCGCGGGCTCCCGACGCAATCAATCTCACCAGGGGAATTTCATGCGAACAGTCCTCGTCACGGGCGCGGCCGGCGGCATCGGTACGCGCCTACGCAAGCTGCTCAAGGGCATCTATCCGGCGTTGCGCTGGAGCGACATCAAGGTTCCGGCCGATCTGACCAAGGATGAGCAGTTCGTGAAGGCCGATATCGCCGACCTCGCGCAGGTCGAGAAGCTGGTCGACGGCGTCGACGGTATCGTGCATCTCGGCGGGGTATCGGTCGAGCGGCCGTGGGAGGAGATTCTGCCGGCCAACATCGTCGGCTGCTACAACCTGTTCGAGGCGGCGCGCCGCAAGCGCGTGCAACGGATCGTCTTCGCCACATCCAATCATGCGATCGGCTTCTATCCGCGCACGCGGCGTATCGGCGTCGACGAGCACGTGCGGCCCGACGGCTATTACGGCGTCAGCAAGGTGTTCGGCGAGGCGATCGGGGCGCTCTACGCCTACAAGCACGGCCTGCGCGTCGCCTGCCTGCGCATCGGCAATTTCGGGGATGCGCCGCTGGATCATCGGCGCCTGTCGATTTGGATCAGCCCCGAGGACCTCGTGCAGCTCATCCGCATCGGCCTCGACCATCCCGATCTTCGCTACGAGGTGTTCTACGGCGTATCCGATAACGAGCGCGGCTGGTGGGATAATTCTGCGGCATTGCGTTACGGCTATCGCCCGGCAGGCAAGTCGGAGGCCCATCGCGACGCGGCGTTGGCGGCGCAGGCCAAGCTGCCGAAGAATGCCGTCGCCGATTGGTACCAGGGCGGCGACTATTGCGCGATCGGCTTCGACGCCGACCCCAACGACCTCGCCCGGTTCTGAAGTGTCCAACCGCACGATGCCGATGGACCTCCTGCGGCTCAAAGCCGTCGTCGGCTCGGGCCTGCTCGCCTTTCCGGTGACGCATTTCCGCGATGATGGGAGCTTCGACGAGGGCCCTTACCGGGCGAGCATCGCCGCGAATATCGACAACGGCGCGGTGGCGCTGTTCGCGCCGGGCGGCACCGGCGAGTTCTTCTCGCTGACTCTCGACGAGATCCGCCGCGTCGCAGCCGCCGCGGTCGGCGCGGCGGCGGGGCGGGTGCCGATCATCGTCGGCACGGGCTACGGCACCGCCATGGCGATCGAATTCGCCAAGGCCGCCGAGCAGGCCGGGGCGGACGCGGTGCTCGTCCTGCCGCAATACCTGCTCCTCGCCGAACAGGAGGGGATCTATCGCCATATCGAGGCGCTCTGCCGCGCGATCCGCATCGGCGTCATCGTCTATAACCGCGACAACTGCCTGTTCGCCGCCGATACGCTGGCGCGGCTCGCCGAAAGCTGCCCGAATCTGATCGGCTTCAAAGACGGGCACGGCGATATCGAGCAGCTCGTGCGCATCCGCCAGACGCTCGGCGAGCGACTCGTCTATGTCGGAGGCATGCCGACCGCCGAAATCTTTGCCGTGCCGTATTTCGCCGCCGGATTCACCACGTATTCGTCGGCGGTGTACAATTTCATTCCCAAGACGGCACAACGTTTCTACCGCGCCGTGCGCGACGGCGACACGCGCACCACGGACGAGCTGCTGCGGAAATTCTTTCTGCCCTATATCGCGCTGCGCAGCCGGCGGCGCGGCTACGCCGTGAGCATCGTCAAGGCCGGGCTGCGCATCGTCGGCCGGCCGGCGGGGCCGGTGCGTCCGCCGCTGATCGATCTCACCGACGGCGAAACCGCCGAGCTGCGTCGAATCCTGGTCGACGCGCTCGGCGACGCGATACACTGAGCCGATGGCCAGCCGTATCCAACCTGTTCGCATCTTCCTGACGCACTCGCCCGACATGCTTGCCAACTATTACGGCGAACGGGCGCTCGCCGCGCTCAGGGCGGTCGCGGAGGTGCGCGTCAACCCTAACGGCCACGTCCTGACCACGCCGGAGCTGGTAGAGGCCGCGCGCGGCTGCGACATCGTTATCTCCGACCGGCAGACGCCGGGCGAAGCGGCGGTCTTCGACAGCCTTCCGGACCTCATCGTGTTCGAGCGCGTCGCGGTCGATATCCGCAACATCGACGTCGCTGCGGCGAGCCGCAACGGCGTGCTGGTGACGCAGGCCAGTCCCGGCTTCGTCGCCGCGGTCACCGAATGGATCGTCGGCGCGATGATCGCTGCCGCGCGTCATACTGTCGATTACGCTGCCGCCTACCACCGCGGCGAGGAAGCCGAGCCGGTCATGGGCCAGCAGCTCCACGGCCGCACGCTCGGCGTCATTGGCTACGGCGCGATCGGCTCTCGTCTGTGCGAGCTCGGCCTCGCGCTCGGCATGCGCGTGCTGGTCGAGGACCCGTATAGGACTGCCGCACCGGCGCTCGTCGCCGTCGGTTTGCCGACCTTGCTCGCCGAATCCGACTTCGTCGTGCCGCTCGCCGTGGCAACGGCTGAGACGGAGAATATGATCAATGAGTCGGCGCTTGCGCGCATGAAGCCCACGGCCTGGCTGATCAACGCCTCGCGCGGCAATCTGGTCGATGAAGCGGCGCTGGAACGGGCGCTCGAGGCGCGCCTCATCGCCGGCGCCGCGATGGATGTCGGCCGCGCGCCGGACCAGAAGCCGTCGCCGCATCTGGCGCGGCGTGCCAACGTGATCGCCGCGCCGCATATTGCCGGCCTGACGCCGCAGGCGATCGAGCATCAGGCGATCGAGACCGCGCGGCAGGCCGCGGCGCTGCTCAAAGGCGAGATACCGCCAGGTGCCGTGAATGCCGACAAAGCGACGCGGCTGGGGCGTCTGCGCCGCTGACGATTGTCAATGACGGGAGGAGACACGATGACCGAGGCGAAACCACCGCGACTCAAGGCGCCCGTGGGCACCTGCGACACCCACATGCATATCTACGAGAAGCGCTTTCCGCTGGCGCCGACGGCCGCCGCGGTGCCGCCGGTGGCGCCGGTTTCCGACTATCTCAAGGTGCGGCAGCGCCTCGGCATCGCGCGGACGGTCGTGGTTCAGCCCTCCGCCTACGGCACCGACAACACCTGCACGCTCGAGGCGATCGCAGCGATGGGCACAAGCGCGCGCGGCATCGCCATCGTCGACACTGGCGTGACCGATGCCGAGCTCGACCGCCTGACCAAGGCCGGCATTCGCGGCATCCGCTTCTTCATGCTGAAGGGCGCCACGCTGCCATGGGAGATGCTCGACACCCTGGCGGCACGCGTGCATTCCTTCGGTTGGCACACGCAGTTGCAGCTCAACGGCCGGGATTTGCCGGAGCGCGAGGCCCAGGTGAAAAGCTGGCCGAACACGCTGGTCATCGACCATGTCGGCCGATTCATGGACCCGGTGCCGGTCGACCACGCGAGTTTCAAATGTCTCTTGCGGTTTCTCGAGAACGGGCGGACCTGGGTCAAGCTCTCGGCGCCCTATGAAAGCTCCAAGCACGGTCCGCCCGATTACGACGATGTCGGCCCGCTGGCCAAGGCGCTGGTCAAGGCCGCGCCCGAGCGGATGCTGTGGGCGACCAACTGGCCGCATCCGGGCTGGACGAACGAACGGCTCCCGGATGACGCGCGGATGCTCGACATATTGCTCGACTGGGCGGTCGACGCCGCGGTGCGGAAGAAGATTTTGGTCGACAATCCGGCGAAGCTCTACGCGTTTTAGGGTGCCGGCGATGGCCAAACCGCGCATCGCGATCGTCGGGCTCGGCATGGCGGTGACGCCGCATGCCAAGAGCCTGCTCGACCTCGGCGACCGGGTCGAGGTCGCCTACGCGTTCAGCCCCAGCGCGGCGCGCCGTGAGAAATTCGCCGGTCAATTTTCATTCCCGCTGACCGATCGGCTCGAATCGATCTTGGCGGATCGCAGCGTGAATGCCGTCATGCTGCTGACGCCACCCAACACGCATCTCGATCTGGTGCGGCGCTGCGCCGCGGCCGGCAAGCATGTGCTGCTGGAGAAGCCGCTCGAAATCACCACGGCGCGCGCAGTCGAACTGGTCGAAATCTGCCATCGCGCTGGCGTCACGCTCGGCGTCGTGCTGCAACACCGCTTCCGCCCCGCGGGCATGAAGCTCGCCGAGATGCTGCGTGAAGGCGCGCTGGGCGAGATCGTCGGCTGCTCGACGACGATCCGCCTGTGGCGGCCGCAGAGCTATTACGACGTGCCAGGGCGCGGCACCAGGGCGCGAGACGGCGGCGGCGTGCTGGTGACGCAGGCCATCCACACGCTCGACCTGATGCTGAGCCTCGCCGGTACGGTGAGCGAGGTCACCGGCTATGCGACGACGACGCCGGTGCATCGCATGGAGACCGAGGATCTGGTCTGCGCTGCGGCGAAATTCGCCAACGGCGCCTATGGCGTGATTGAGGCGACGACCGCCGCCTATCCCGGCTTTCCCGAGCGCATCGAGATCATCGGCCGCACTGCGACGGCAGTGCTTGCCGGCACAGAACTGAAGGTGTTCCACCACGAAGGCCGCGTCACGGAAATGGCGGCCGACAGCAGCGCCGGCGGCACCGGCGCCGA
>JACQDQ010000314.1 GCA_016201015.1 Pseudomonadota bacterium
GGCTTCGAAGGCGGCGGGCCGCAGGCCGAGCTGCTGCGCCGCATCGCCCACTGGTTGATGAAGGAGCCGGAGCTCGAGGAGAACGACTTGACCGCCGTCGTCCACGGCAACCGCATCGAGATCACGCGCCGCTCGCTGGAGGCGGACAATAAAGCGGTCGAGGTGACTTTCCCCTCCGGCACCAAACGCGCCGTACCGCTCACCGAAGGTCGCGGCGGCCGCGCCACCGGCACGCTGCAGGTGGACGAGCCCGGCCTCTACCACCTGACCGATGGCGTGCGCATCACGCTGGCCGCGGTCGGCGCGCTCAACCCCGTGGAACTCGCCGATGTGCGGACGACCGACGAGGTGCTGCGCCCGGCGGTCACCGCGACCGGCGGTCACGCCTTCTGGCTCGCCGACGGGCTGCCGGAAATCCGCCGGGTGCGGCCGGGACGCGAGGCCGGCGGCACCCTGCCGGGCGGACGCGGCTGGTTCGGTCTGACCGCCAATGGCGACTACATCGTCACCGGCGTCTCGCAGGTCTCGCTGCTGCCCGGCATCGTCCTGTTCCTGGTCGCGCTGGGCACGCTGCTCCTCGCCTGGCGTCGCGAGGGCCGCTAAGCACAAGCGAATGACTCATCGCATCGGCATCATCGGCCTCGGCATCATGGGTCGCCGCATGGCTGAGCGCGTGCGCCAGCACCGCGATTTCGCGCTGGCGGCGATGTGGGACCCCGATCCGGCGGCGATCGCGGCGGTCGGGCGCGAGCATCCCGACGCCGCCGCGGCGGCGAGCGCCGACGCCCTTGTCCGTCGCGACGACATCGACTGCGTCTACATCGCCGCGCCGCCGGCGCACCATGCCGAACACGCGCACCGCGCCTTCGACGCCGGCAAGGCCGTGTTCTGCGAGAAGCCGCTTACCGTCGACGACGCGATCGGCGCCGCGTTGGCCGCGCGTGCCAAACGCGAGAGGCGGCGCGCAGCGGTCAATTTCTCGCTCGCCGCCTCGCCGTCCTTGCGCACCGTCTTCGACACGGCGCGCGGCGGCAAGCTCGGCGACATCGCGCAAGTGCGCGTCGAATGCTCCTTCGCCAAATGGCCGCGCGGTTGGCAGCCGGCCGGGCCGTGGCTGTCGGGGCGCGCGCAGGGCGGCTTCGTACGCGAGGTGGTGTCGCATTTCATCTTCGCCACGCGGCGCCTGACCGGGCCGCTGACGATCGACAGCGCGCGGGTCGTCTATCCGGCGGACGGCCGCAATGCGGAGACGGCGGCGACGGCGAAGCTGAGCGGCGGCGGCATCGGCGTCGAGATCGACGGCGCCATTCGCGGCACCGCCGATGACAGCAATCTATGGACCATCACCGGCCGCCAGGGCGCGCTGCGCATGCGCGACTGGTACAAGCTCGAACGGCTGGACGGCGGCGCCTGGGCGCCGCTGCGCGACGGCCCGACCGAAGAACTGCGCCAGCAGACCGGCGCGCTGCAGCTCGGTCAGCTCGCCGCGCTGCTGGCCGGCCGGCCGCACATCCTGCCGGATTTCGACGAGGCCCTCGCCGTGCAGCGCACGATCGAGGGCCTGCTCGCCGGGCGGTAAGTCCTACATCGGCGGGACGAGGCTGCCGCGGCCGACCAGAACGCGCGCCGCCGACATCGCGCCATCGGCGGCGATCGTCGCCGTGAACATGACGTTGGCGCCGCTCTTGACTATCGCGCGGTCGCCCGGCTCGAAGGTGACGACCGGCACGCCCTGCGGCACCATCACCTTGTTGCTGCCGCCCTTGTAGTTGAGCGTCAGCTCGCGACCCTTGGCGCTATCGACCGCCGCTGCGATCGTCGCGTTGGTCATGGTGCTCTGCGGCTGCAGGTCCCACGGATAGTGGCCCTCGCCGGAGCCGCGCGCCGCTTCGGGGAAGACCAGCACTTCGAGGGCGACGAGGCTGCCATCGGCCTGCGGCATCGCCGCGGTGCCGATGAAGGCGCCGGCCTTCACCGCGGCGAAGTCGATGGGGACCACCTCGGTCACCGCATAATTGTCGGCCAGACTGACCTTCAGCGTCTTGCCCTCGCGCGACTTGACGACGAGCGCGCTGCCGTCGACCGCCTCGACCACGCCGCGCACGCGCAGGGTCGTCGGCGTCTGGGCCAAGACGGGCGCTGCGGCAAACAATAGGGTTAGGGCGACGATCCACGGATGAATCGGTTTCATGGCCTTATTTCTCCATCACAATTGATGTCGAGCAATGCGACGGCGCCGGTTGGCGGCGCCGCGGTGTCTTATCCTGTGACTAACACCCGGCCGGATCAAATAATTCCCGCGCGCCGGCGAATTCGCGTGGGCCGGCGGCTGTGTCCGGCGCGAACCGGATCAGGGCAGCGCGAACTCGGCGACGACCGGCGCGTGGGCCGAGCCGCTTATGGGCTGTCCGGCCGTCTTCACCTCGTCGATCAGCTGCCGGTTGTGGATCGTAGTGCGCGCCAGATGGGCGCGAAGCGCGCCGGACACCAGCACGTGATCGAGCAGGGCGCGTCGACCGTCATGCAGCAGGGTGTAGCGGCTGGCCACGGGCACTTCCGCTTCGGCCGGATGCATGCTGCGTGAGGCGAGTCCGGCGTTGCCGGTATCTTCGGGGTCGGCACAGACGACGCGCAGCGGCGTTTCGTTGAGCTCGGCGTTGAAATCGCCGCACACGGCGATGAGCGCTCCGGCATCGGCGTCGAACAGCGAGTCGACGAGAAGCCGTGCCTCCGTCGCCTGCCCCGCCCGCTTGATTGCCGCGAGAAAAAAACCTTCGGCCCATCCCGCCGCCGACTTCCAGCTCAAGGCGTCGAGCTTCTGGCCCGGCACATACGCTGCCAGCGGCGCCCGCAGGTGCAGATTGATCACGTGAATCGCCCGCCCGCCGCCGATCTCGTGCGTCGTCATCAGGATCGGCCGGTCCCAGGTCACCGCGGCCGGCGTTGGCGCCGGCGGGATTGCGGTCGATAGCCGATAGGTCGGGGGATGGACGAACTCGTGGCGAATCTGACGCCAGGCGCGGATCGGCACGCGGCTCAACGTCGCCAGATTGTGGATATCGGCCGGACCGCCGCCGCCCGGGCCGATCGTGTGCACGCAACGATACGCGGCATAGGGCGTGTCGGCCAGCAGACGCGCGAGCGCGTCGAGGCGCCGCGGACCCTCCTTCGGCTGCGCGTTGATCTCCTGCAGGCAGAGGATGTCGGCGTCGAGGCCGACCAGCAGCGGGCGCAATTCCGTCGCGCGCTGCTCGATCGGCGGCTCGACGCCGGGACCCTGGTCAAGGCTGTCGAGGTTGAACGTGGCGATGCGCAGCCGGTCCACCGACCGGTCGCCGGCTCAACCCGCCTTCTTCACCTCGATCTTCCTGGTCTTGGCCTCGGCCGCCTTCGATTTCGGCAGCGTGACGTTCAGCACGCCCTTGATGAACGTGGCCGCGACCTTGCTCTCATCCACCTCGACCGGCAGCGGGATCGCGCGCTCGAAGGCGCCATAGGACCGCTCCATGACGACGTAGTCCTTGTCCTTCTCCTCCTTTTCCGCGCGCTTCTCGCCCTTGATCGTCAGCACGTTGTCGGCGAGCGTGACTTCGACATCCTTCTCGTCGACACCGGGCAGCTCGGCGGCGATTTCGAATGCCTTCTCCGTCTCCTTGATGTCGAGCTTGGGGTCGGAGCCGCCGTTGCCTGCCGCCGACGGCACGCTGCCGAAGCCACGCGTGAAATCGTCGAACAAGCGATTCATGTCGCGGTGAAACGCCCAAAACGGATCCGCTTCCCCGCTGCGTGCGAGCGAGCGGACGCTGCCGAAGGGCATCAGCGATCTCAGGTTCATGTTCATTCTCCATCGTCAGAATCTGCGGGATGTCCCCCGCGCTGACGTGGAGTATCGCCGCGCGACGGCGGCGCTCATTGACGTGGATCAATCGGCTGCGGCGCCGGCCGCGCGGCGGTCTCCCGCCGCCGCGCCTATAGCTGCTGGCGATAACCGGTATTGACCGGCTTGAGCAGCTTGTTGGTGCCGAAGAAGGCGTGCTTCGACATGTCCGGCGAGTAGCGGCTGGCCGGCGGATGGCGCCCCAACGCCTCGGCCACGGCGCGGATATGATGCGGTCCGGCGCCGCAGCAGACGCCGAGATAGCGCGCGCCGATCTCATGGGCCTGTTTGGTGAATTCGCCGATCTCGTAGCGATTGCAGACGAACGGATCGAGCGCGGTCGGGAACGGCCGGTTGTCGGGGATGCCGGTCCAGTTGGGGTCGGTGAGCGATTGGAAGGTCGGCTCGGCCGGCGTCGTGCGGTACGGCACCGGCAGCGCGGCGACATGGCATTTCACTGCCGCGCGCAGGTCCTTAAGCAGCGGCAGCATGGTCCATGGGCCGCGGATGCAGTTGAAGCCGACGACATCGGCGCCGGCCGCTTCGAGTCGCTTGCCCATCTCGCCGACGGCGAGCCCCTCGCGGGTCGTGTCGGTCTTGTGCATGGCCATGGTGACGACCGCCGGCAATCCGGTCTTCTTGATCGCCTGCGTCGCCAGCTCCGCCTCGGCGGCGTAGGAGAATGTCTCGGCGATGATGCAATCGGCGCCGGCATCGACCGCCCAGCCGATCTGCTCGTCGAACATGCGGCGCACGGCCTTGTGCGTCGCCGGATCGGCGGGGTCGTAGATATTGGTGTTGCAGATATTGCCGGCGAACAGCGTGCCGGTGCTGCGCGCCACCTTCTTGGCGATGCGCAGGGCCTGGCGGTTGATCTTTTCGAGGTCCTTCTCGCGGCCGATGATCCGCAGCTTCTCGCGATGCGCATAGTAGGTGAAGGCCTCGACCACGTCGGAGCCGGCATGGACGAAGTCGCGATGCAGCATCTCGACGAGATCGGGATGCTCGAGCACCACTTCCGGGACAAAGGCGCCGGCCTGCAAATAGCCGCGCCGCTCGAACTCGAACAGATAGCCTTCGGCGCAGATCACCGACCCGGCGGCCAGGCGCTCGAGCAGTCCCGCCGGCTTGGCGGCCGTCGTCCGGCTCTTCGCCGTCGCCGCGACGCGCTTCGATTTCGCCTTTGCCTTCGACTTAGCCTTGCTTTTCGCCATTTGTGTCCCCTGAGATGAGTGCAGTGGAAACTACCAGATCGCGGTTTGTCATGCCATATGCGAGCCGGGCGCGCCGAACAGGCGCGCAATCTCTTCGCGCATCGCTTCGAGGCCCAGGCGCAGCAGCCGCCTGCCGGCCTCCGGGCTTTTCCACGCCGCATGCGCCGTCAGCGTTACATTCTCCAGACGCATCAACGGATGGTCGATCGGCAGCGGCTCCTGCTGGAAGACGTCGAGCCCGGCCGCGGCGATATGCCCGCTTTGCAGCAGCGCGACCAGGGCCGCTTCGTCGATCAACGGCCCACGCGCCGTATTGATGACCACGGCACCGCGCTTCAACATCCCCAGCCGGCGGCGATCGAGGAAGCCGCGCGTCTCGTCGTCGAGGCCGAGATGCAGCGACACGATGTCGGCGCGCGCGAGCACATCGTCGAGCGCCAGCATGCGGCAGGGAATCTCCGCCGGCACGGGACCGCGATTCCAAC
>JACQDQ010000315.1 GCA_016201015.1 Pseudomonadota bacterium
CGGCGCGCTTGCCGTTGCCGTCTATGCGGCGATTGCCTTGGTGGTGCATCGCTGGCCCGGTTTCGGTGCCTCCGCCGTCGACTACATGGTGATGATGCCGCGGGCGCTGCCTGGATTGCTAGCCGGTCTCGCTTTCCTCTGGCTCTTTCTCTTCATCAAGCCGCTGTCGCCGTTTCGCTCGACCATCATCAGCGTCTGGCTCGCCTATACCGTGGTCTGGCTCGCCTACGGACTTCGTCTGATCTCCTCGACGCTGCTGCAGGTCGGGCCGGAACTCGAGGAGGCGGCGCGCGTCGCCGGCGCCAAGATTTGGCGGGTCTATCGCGACGTCACCGTGCCTCTCATTCGTTTCGGCCTGGTGGGAAGCTGGCTGCTGATCTTCATGATCTTCTGCCGGGAGTATTCCACCGGCGTCTATCTGCTGGGGCCGGGCACGGAAGTGATCGGGTCGCTGATCGTGTCCCTGTGGGGCACGGGCGCGCTCGATCTGATCGCGGCGCTCTCGGTCGTCAACGTGGTCCTGATCGGGGCGGGGTTGGCCTTGGCCCTCCGCCTGGGAGTGCGCCTGCATGCCTGAGTTGATCGTCGAACGCCTGTCCAAAAGCTATGGCAGCAACGCGATCTTGAAAGGCGTCTCGCTGCGGCTGGCGGAGGGCAAGGTCGTCGCCCTGCTTGGTCACTCGGGCAGCGGCAAGACCACGATCCTACGCTCGGTGGCCGGCCTTGAGACGCCTGACGATGGGCGCATCGTGCTCGGCAACGACGTGTTCTTCGACGGCGCCGCCGCCGTCGACGTGCCGCCCGCGCAGCGCGGCCTCGGGCTCGTCTTCCAATCCTACGCGCTAGGGCCCAACCGCACGGTTTTCGCCAACGTCGCCTACGGCCTCCGCCTGCGCAACAACAGCGATGAAGAAATCCGCAGGCGCGTGACCGAGGTGCTTGAGCGCCTCGGCCTCGGGCTCCTCGGCGAGCGCTTTCCGCATCAGCTTTCGGGCGGCCAGCAACAGCGCGTGGCGCTGGCCCGCGCCCTGGTCTATCAGCCGCGCGTGCTGCTGCTCGACGAACCGCTGTCGAATCTCGACGCCAAGCTGCGCGAGGAAGCGCGATCCTGGCTGCGCGAGCTGATCACCCAGATCAACATCAGCGCGCTCTACGTTACCCACGACCAGGTGGAGGCGATGGCGGTCGCCGACCGCATCCTGTTCCTGCGCGACGGCCAGATCGAGCAGGAAGGCTCGCCGCAGGACATCTACGAGCGGCCGGCGACGGCAGTGACCGCCGACTTCATGGGCAGCAACAACGTGCTGGCCGGGCGCATCGGCGACGGCCGCGGCGATCATGCGCGGCTCGACGGCGAAGGCTGGCGGCTATGGGGCCGGCTCTGCGCCGCGCGGAAGGCCGGCGAGGCCAGCACCGGCTATGTCCGGGTCGAACGCACGCGGCTGGTCGACGGCCCCGGCGACAACCGGCTGCCGCTCGAGTTGGCGACGTCGCTCTATCTCGGCGAACGCTGGGAGCATTTGCTTACCGGCTCGGGCCTACGCATCCGCGCCTGGGGCACAACCGCGCTGCCGCGGGGCAGGCACTGGATCGAGATCGCCGCCGACGATCTGTGGCTGTACTGAGCCGGACATGCCACCGACGATTTCTCCGACAAACGCCGAAGTGGCGCGGGCCCGGCGCTACACGGTGCGGCGCAGCACCACTTCCCAACCGCCGTAGAACTTGAAGATGGGATTTCGCGTCCACAGGCCCTCGATCCGCGCCGGCAGCTTGAAGCAGTGAGCCGCCAGCGTCCGGATGAAATCCTGCCGGAACTCGGTCTCGACGATGCTTGGCCGTGAACGAACGATGTCGACCGGCGCCGACAACCAGTGCGGTACGGCGCTCCAGAACTTATCGCCGAGATCGTGGACATGCGCGGGATAGACCATGGGAAAGCCGAACAGCCGCATCAGCGGAAGGCTGTATAGAGTTCGCGCGTAGAGCGAACCGCCGGGACGCAGCTTGCCGACGAGTTCGGTCAATACACCGCCGAGATCGGGAATATGCTCGAATACACCGCTGGCGATGACGAGATCGCAATCCCCAGCCGCGTCCGTCAATTCGCGCAGATACTCGACGGCGACGGCCCCCCTCTGCGCGGGAGCTCCACCGCCGTAGTCGATCACCTGCACGTGGACGGGACGCTGCGTCGGCTGCGCGATCCGCTCCGCCGTCAAGATGGATATCGAGCCGTCGCCGCCGCCGAAATCGATGATGCGCACGTGGCCGGATGAATTCGGGCGAAGATCGACCGACGAGACGATATGCCGGGCGAGCCGTGCCGGGTTTTGGAATATGACTCGTCCGCGCTCGCTGTTGTCGTAATAAGAGCCATAGATCCGATCGAGAACCTCGCGCCGCGGCATGTGCGACGCGGACAGGCCGAAACAACGGCGGCAGTGCAGGAGATGGATCTCGGGCTCCGTCTGGATGACCAGACGCTTGTCGCGCGGCCCGGCGTCGCCGCAGATCGGGCATTTGTCTTCGGGCGGATAGATTTCCGATTGCGCGAGATGTTTTTGAGGCTCGTATGACGCCGACTTCATCTCGCAACTTGCACCCGAAGAGCACGAGCCAGGGGGCAAGCCGGATTGCCGACCACCGTGGTGGCGGGCGGAACATCCTTCACGACGACCGCACCGAGTCCGACCACGGCGTTGTCATTGACGACGCAGCCGTTGTTGATCGCGCTGCCGGCACCGATGTAAGCGCCCGCCCGCAAATGGCTGAAACCGGTGACGACCGCGGCCGGAGAGAGCGTCACGAAATCCTCGATTTTGGCATCATGGCCTATCGAGACGTTGTGGAGGATGAGGACATGATCGCCAACGACGGTGTTCTGCGTAATGACGACGTTTTGCAGGATGGCCGTCCCCGCCCCGATTGTGGCATGACGGGAGATATTGGCCGAGGGGTGAATGATGGTGGCAAACCGACTCCGATCGAGTCCAATCTTCTCAAAGACCATCTTGCGCCTTCCCGGATCCCGCGCGCTGGCGATGCCGATGACGAAGCGCGCCGCGTATCGCGTTGCGGTGGCGATGGGACCAAGCACCCTAGCTCCGCCTATGGTCTGGACGAGCTTGGCCGGATCATCGTCCAAATATCCCAGGAAATTCCAGCGCGGTTCGCGAAGATTGATATCTTCGATGGCCTCGGCAATCTGCTGCGACGATCCTCCGGCTCCGATGATGATTAAGTCTTCCATGAAACGATACCTCTCCTGCGCGAGTGACGGCGGCGCAAGAGCCGCCGATCTGTTTGATAGATTGTCTACCTGGCGGCCAGCGAGCCTTTGAAGCCCACCGCTTCGGTGATCGGTGACGTTGAGATGCGCTCCACGCCGATGGGCGTCCGTTCACCCGAAATCACCTCATCTGTCGGGCTCTCTATGATGTAGCGCGGCCGGCCGCGCGATTCGTCGAAGCCACGCCAGATGTATTCGTCGAGAACGCCGCGACGCCCTTGCCTCACGGGCCGATCGCGTTCATGGCGGCAGACAGCCATCGCCGCCGTGACCAGATTTCTGCCGCGACGAGATAGTTCTGTTGTTTTCACAATCGAGAACGCTGCACGGTGCTGATGCGGGCCTGATCGTCGCCCATCATCGCGGAACGGATCGATGGCGCGATGCAAGAATGCCTTTGCATCAGTCCGGCTGGGCAAAGTCGTGGCAACTCGCCTGCATGGCAACGCTTGCGATGCGAGGACACGCCACTTCGCGTTTTGAAGGCGTCGCTACCGGAGATCCCGACATGAAGTCGTATCCGACAACAGCAGGCGCGGCGTGTCTTAACCATAAGATTGATCGACGGAATTTTACGCGACGTTTGGTGTTGCGCGAATTTTGCAGCACACTATGGCGAATCTATGACGAGGTCCCGCGACGGATCGCCGCGGCTGGCGCGGAGACAGCGGCGAGCGGCTGGGCGTCTCTCGGCTCGACCGGATGAAATGGCCCGGCTGTATGTCAGTCCAGCAACGACGGAATTAGTTTCCCAAGTCCGCAAGGACACCGTTGCGATGCCCAGATCAAAGGCAATCACATTCGACGAGATCAACACCGCGATCTACGGCTGAAGCGAGGCTCCTGCCGCAGCCACGCTATGACTAAAAGCGACGACTCACCGCGGCAGATCGATCGTGGCATACTGGGCCGGTATATTGATCTCCAACAGCTCGAGATCATCCGAGTAGCCGACGACATTGTGCGGCACGCCGGCCGGCTGGCTGAGGCAACAACCGGCCCGAACCGTGACGTCGTCGGCGGTGCCATCGAAGTGGAATCTGAGCCAACCCTTCAGGACATAGACGAAATGGGCGGTCATGTCGTGCCAATGCCATCCCGTCTCCGCCTCGAACGGCTTGACCGCACGGATGTGCTTGGCGCCGACGCGGCCCGCGGTCGCCGCTGCCAGTCCGAGGTCGCGATACTCGAAATTTTCGCGGGGGCCGTCGCGGTGGAAGACGGCAGTCTCAGGTGTCGCCATCGCCAGCTTGGTCAGCGCCTCGGCCAGCGGCAACGGTCCGGCATATCGCGTCGCGGCGGTCATCGATTTCCTCCCGGCCATTTTCCTCGCGGCATATTCGCATAATATGGCCGCGGCGCGAAGGAGGCCCAAATGACTTATACGTTGACGCGCGTCGTCGATGCGAAGTCCGGCGAGCGCCGCGTCCTCATCGGCGGCGGCCTGGCCACGGAAGCCGGCGAG
>JACQDQ010000316.1 GCA_016201015.1 Pseudomonadota bacterium
AGCGGCGCATAGACGAAGGCCGCCCAGCGGTTGAGCGTGGCGATCAGCTCCTGCGACAGGTTCGTGAACCCCCAGGTCTCGTAGGCATGGACCGCCAGGGCGCGATCGCCGGTCTTGAGCGCGTGATAGAGATCGATCACGCCGCCGACGAATTTCGGCGCAAAGACGCGGATGCAGCCGAAATCGAGCAGGTTGATGCCGCAATCCTCGCGCACTGAATAATTGCCGAGATGCGGGTCGCCGTGGATGACGCCGTAGTCGTAGAACGGCACGTACCAGGCGCGGAACATGTTGCGCGCCGCCGCGTTGCGCCGTTCGACGTCGCGCGCGTGCTGCTTGACGAAATCGAGCAGACGCTGGCCGTCGAGCCAGGTCATGGTCAGCAGCCGCCGCGACGACAGCTCGGCCACGACGCGCGGCACGTGGACGCCCTTCTCCTTGCGCAGCATGTGCGCGTAGAGCCGCAAATGCCGCGCCTCGCGGTCGTAGTCGAGTTCCTCGCGCAGCCGTGCCGAAATCTCGGCATGAATCTCCTTGGTCGAGACGGCGCGGTCGTAGCGCTCGTAGATGGCGAAGACCAGCCTGAGCTGGCGCAGATCCGCCTCGACCGCCGAGTCCATATCCGGATACTGCAGCTTGCACGCCAGCTTCGTGCCATCGCGGCCGACAGCGCGATGCACCTGGCCGAGCGAGGCCGCCGCCGCCGCTTCGCGCTCGAAGCTTTTGAAGCGCGATTGCCACTCCTCGCCCAGCTCGCTCGCCATGCGGCGCTTGACGAACGGCCAGCCCATCGACGGTGCGTTGGATTGGAGCTGGATCAGCTCGTGCACGTATTCGTCGGGCAGCGCGTCGGGGATGGTCGACATCAACTGCGCCACCTTCATCAGCGGCCCCTTGAGGCCGCCGAGCGCGGCGCGCAGATCGGCCGCATGCCGCCCGCGGTCGATCTCCAGGCCGAACAGGCGCTCGGCGCCGAGCCGTGCCGCGAAGCCGCCGACTGCGGCGCCGACCCGCGCGTAGCGGCGGACGCGGCCGCCCAGCGAGTTTTCGTCGTCGACGGCCATGCGCGCTACGCGATGGCCTCGAGCTCGTCGATCAGGCCGGCGATCATGCCGAGGCCGCCGTCCCAGAAGGCCGGATCGGCGGCATCCAGTCCGAACGGCGCCAGCAGCTCACGGTGCCGCTTGGTCCCGCCGGCGCGCAGCAGATCGAGATATTTCGCCGCGAATCCGGCGGGCGCCTTGAGATAGGCCGCGTAAAGCGAGTTCACCAGGCAATCGCCGAAGGCGTAAGCATAGACGTAGAACGGCGAGTGGATGAAATGCGGGATGTAGCTCCAGTAGAAGCGGTATTCATCCTCGACCGCGATCGCCGGTCCCAGGCTCTCGCGCTGCACGTCGAGCCAGATCTCGTTGATGCGCTCCGGCAACAGCTCGCTTTTGCGCCGTTCGTCGTGCACGCGCCGCTCGAACTCGACGAAGGCGATCTGGCGGACGACCGTGTTGAGCATGTCCTCGACCTTCATCGCCAGCAGCGACCGGCGCCGCACGCGATCCTTCTCGGCCGCGAGCAATCCGCGGAAGGTCAGCATCTCGCCGAACACGGACGCCGTCTCGGCCAGCGTCAACGGCGTGTCGGCCATCAGATGCCCCTGCCCGCCCGCCAGCACCTGATGCACGCCATGGCCCAGCTCGTGCGCCAAGGTCATCACGTCGCGCGACTTGCCCTGGTAGTTGAGCAGCAGATAGGGATGCGCCGACGGCACTGTCGGATGGGCGAAGGCGCCGGGCGCCTTGCCGGCGCGCGCCGGCGCGTCGATCCACGCGTTGTCGAAGAAGCGCCGGCCGACGCTCGCCAAATCCGGCGAGAACCGGCCATAGGCATCGAGCACGATGTCGCGCGCCTGCGGCCAGGCGATCGTCGCGTCGGCGGCGTCGGGCAAGGGCGCGTTGCGGTCCCAATAGGGCAGACGCTCGACGCCGAACCACTTGGCCTTGAGCGCATAGTAGCGGTGCGACAGACGCGGAAAAGCGCGGCGGACGGCGGCGATCAGCGCCTCGACCACCTCGTCCTCGACCCGGTTGCCGAGGTTGCGGGCCGAGATCGGCCGCTTGTAGCCGCGCCATTTGTCCTCGATCTCCTTGTCCTTGGCCAGCGTGTTGGTGACCAGGGCGAACAGGCGCACGTTGTCGCCGAACACCTTGCCGATGGACTTCGCCGCCGCGTGCCGCACCTTCCCGTCCTTATCGGACAGCAGGTGGAGCGCCTCGGTGCCGGTAAGCTCGCGCCCGTCCACCGGAAAGCGCAGTCCGGCCAGCGTCTCGTCGAACAGCCGCATCCAGGCGGCGCGGCCGGCGACGTGCTTCTCGTGCAGCAGCCGCTCCATCTCGTCGCCGAGCTGGTGCGGGCGGAAGGCACGCAGATCGCGCAGCCACGGCGCATAGCGGGCAAGCGGTTTGGCCCCAAGCTTCTCGGCCAGTTCGGAATCGCCGATATGGTTGAGTTCGAGCGTAAAGAATAGCGATTGCGTCGAGATCGCGTTCACGCGTTCCTGGATCGTCTGATAGAACTTGGCGATCTCCGGATCGCTCTGATTGCCGGAATAGGTCAACTCGGCGAAGCTCGTGACGCGGCCGAGCCGTTCGTCCATGCGCTCGTACTCGGCGATGGCGGCGCCCAGTGCCTCGCCGGACAGGCCGGCAAGCTTGCCGAGATAGCGCTCGCGGAACGCCTTGGCCTCGCGCTCCGCCGTCGCGAGGTCGGCCTCGAGCGCCGGCGAATCGCGGCCGGGATAGAGATCGGACAGGTCCCATTGCGGCAGCTTGCCGAGTTCCTCGGGGCCGGGCCGATGGACGGACGGCGCTTCGTCGGGCGGCGCGGTGACCGCGGGCGGGTGGGCGGCGATGCGGGGCTGTTTCATGGGGCTTAACTCCGGGGCGGTGCTATCGATATAAGTGTCCGGTCTGGGCGCGCCAAGCGGAAGGCGGTTCTGGGGGAGACGTCATGGATTACCGGACGTGGCCCAATCTGGCGAGGATGCTCTTCGACCAGGTTGAGCGCCAGGGCGACAAGCCGTTCCTCTGGGCCAAGCGCGACGGCGCCTGGCGCGGGACCAGCTATCGCCAGGCCGGCGGCGCGGTGCGCCGGCTGGCGGCGGCGCTGCGCGCCATCGGGGTCGCGCCCGGCGATCGCGTGGCCCTCGTCGCCGAGAATCGGCCCGAATGGGTGATCGCCGATTTCGCCATCATGGCGGCCGGCGCCATCACGGTTCCCGCCTATATTACCAGTACCGTCGACGACTATCGCCACGTCTTGTCGAATAGCGGCGCCAAGGGCGCGATCGTGTCGACGCGCGCGCTGGCCGACAAGGTGCTGCCGGCCGCGCGCGGCACGCCCAGCTGCGGCTTCGTCGTCGGCATGGAAGCGCTGCCGGGCGCGTCCGCCGACGGGCCGCTGGTCCACGACTGGGCGGAGCTGATCGACCGCGCGCCAGCCGATACCATGCCAGAGGCGGTGGCTGGGCTCTCCCGCGCGGATCTCGCCTGCATCATCTACACCTCCGGCACCGGCGGCTTGCCCAAGGGCGTGGCGCTCACCCACGGCAACATTCTGACCAACTGCCGCGGCGCCTATGAGCTGCTGCTCAAACTCGGGCTCGGCGACGAGACGTTCCTCTCCTTCCTGCCGCTGTCGCATTCCTACGAGCACACCGCCGGCGAGTGCTTCCCGATTGGCCTCGGCGCCCAGATCTATTTCGCCGAGGGCGCCGACGCGCTCGCCCGCAATCTGGTCGAAGCGCGGCCGACGATCATGACCGCGGTGCCGCGGCTCTACGAGACCATGCATCTGCGCATGGCGTCGGCCATCAAACGCGAGGGCGGCCTCAAGGCCAAGCTGTTCTGGACGGCGGTGGCGCTGGGGCGCAAGCGCTACCAGCGGCCGCAGGAGATGACACTGGCCGACCGGCTCGCCGATGCGGTCGTCGAACGGCTGGTGCGCGACAAGGTGCGCGCGCGCTTCGGCGGGCGGCTCAAGGCGCTGGTCTCGGGCGGGGCGCCGCTCAACCCGGATATCGGCCTGTTCTTCACCGCTCTCGGCCTGACGCTGCTGCAAGGCTACGGCCAGACCGAAACCTCGCCGGTGGTGAGCTGCAATCCGACCGACCGCGTCAAGCTCGACACAGTCGGCCCGCCGCTTGTCGATGTCGAGGTGAAGATCGCCGAGGACGGCGAGATTCTGGTGCGCGGACCGCTGGTCATGGCCGGCTACTGGAACGACCCCGCGGCCACCGCCGCGACCGTGCGCGACGGCTGGGTGTACACCGGCGATGTCGGCCTGATCGACGCCGACGGCTACATCATGATCACCGACCGCAAGAAGGACTTCATCAAGAACTCGGGCGGCGACATGATCGCGCCGGCGCGCGTCGAGGGCCTGCTCACGCTCGAGCCGGAGATCGCCCAGGCGCTGGTCTACGGCGACCGGCGGCCGCACCTCGTCGCCGTCATCGTGCCGCGCGAGGAGACGGCCAAGGTCTGGGCCGCGGC
The DNA here is from genome assembly GCA_016201015.1 of Pseudomonadota bacterium. GTDB lineage: Bacteria > Pseudomonadota > Alphaproteobacteria > CACIAM-22H2 > CACIAM-22H2 > JACQDQ01. The sequence continues at coordinate 4,548 of JACQDQ010000316.1, forward strand.
CAACGGCAAACCGGCCGAGCTGCCCGCGCTCGCCGCGGATGCCGGGTTCCGCGCGACGATCGACGCGGCGGTCGAGCGCGTGAATGTTCGGCTGCAGCCGGTCGAGCGCGTGCGCCGCTTCATCCTCGCGCGCGAGCCGTTCACCGTGGCGAACGAGATGATGACGCCCACCCTCAAGGTGCGTCGGCATAAGGTGCGCGAGACCTATGGGACGGCGCTGGAGGGGCTGTACAGGTAGCGGCGCGCGCGAACGAAAATATTGTAGGGGCGGGTTTCAAACCCGCCCCTACGGTCAATCCGATACACTGCGCATTGGCGTCAGCTCCGCCCTACCCCATCTTCGGCTCGGTCTTTTTCCACGCCTCGGTCGCGGCGATGCGGCCGTACCAGCGCATGATGTTCTTGTATTTGTCGACCGGGATCTTCGCCGGCTGCGCCAGCGCCAGATTCGCCGCAACAGAGAAGTCGGCGAGCGTCAGGCTCTTGCCGACAAG
>JACQDQ010000325.1 GCA_016201015.1 Pseudomonadota bacterium
CACCCGCTGGCCGCGCTCGCCGCCGGCGCGCCTTGCACCTGGTTCTTGCCGCCGGCCGGGCCCAAGACCGCGCGCAAGCGGTGGATCGCGGGCACGCTGCAGCCGATGGGCGCCTTCATCGTCGACGCCGGCGCTCTCGCCGCGCTCGCCGCCGGCAAGAGCCTGCTGCCGGCCGGCGTCACCGCCGTCGACGGAGCATTCGAGCGCGGCGATCCCGTCGTCGTCCGCGACGCCGATGGCCGCGAGGTGGCGCGCGGCCTGTCCGCCTATTCCTCGACCGACGCGGGCCGGATCATGCGTCATAAAAGCCGTGAAATCGAGGCGCTCCTTGGCTATCGTGGTCGTGACGAAATGATCCACCGCGACGACCTCGTGCTCAGCCATCGCATCGCTACTGCAGCGGCGACCAAATGACGGAACTTCAGATCGCCACCGCCAACGACCTCGGCCAGCGCCTGCATGCCATGGGCATTGCCGCGCGCATGGCATCCCAGGTCTTGTCCGCGGCGACGGCTGAAGTTAAGGACCATGCGCTGCACGAGGCGGCGGCCAGCATCCGCGCCAGCACCAAGGCGATACTCTCCGCCAATCGCGGCGACTTGGAAGCGGCGGGACAGGCCGGCGCCACCGCCGCATTCCTCGATCGCGTGCGTCTCGACGAGACGCGCCTCGAGGGGGTCGCCAAGGCGCTTGAGGACGTGGCCGCTCAGCCCGATCCGGTGGGCGAGATCATGTCCGAATGGACGCGTCCCAACGGCCTCAAAATCCAACGCGTGCGCGTGCCGATCGGCGTCGTCGGCATCATCTATGAGGCACGCCCCAACGTGACCGCCGACGCCGGCGCGATCTGCCTCAAATCCGGCAACGCCGCCATCCTGCGCGGCGGATCGGAGAGCTTCGGTTCATCGCTCGCGCTCGCCGACTGCTTGCGGACCGGCCTGCGCGCCGCCGGCCTGCCGCAGGCAGCCATTCAGCTCGTGCCGACGCGCGACCGCGAGGCGGTCGGCCTCATGCTTGCCATGACCGAGTTCATCGACGTGATCGTGCCGCGCGGCGGCAAGTCGCTGATCGAGCGCGTGATGCGCGAGGCGCGGATTCCGGTGATCGCGCATCTTGAGGGCCTGTGCCACAGCTATGTCCACGCCGCCGCCGATCCGCAGATGGCCCGCAAGGTCGTGCTCAACGCCAAGATGCGGCGACCCGGCGTATGCGGCGCGACCGAGACGCTGCTGGTCGATCGCGCCGCGGCGCTGACCCATCTGCCGCTCATCCTGCACGACCTGTTCCGCAGTGGCTGCGAGGTGCGCGGCGATGAAGACGTGCAACGCTTCGATCCACGCGTCGTGCCGGCGACCGACGCCGACTGGTCGACGGAGTATCTCGACGCGATCCTGTCGGTGAAACTGGTCGACGGCATCGACCAGGCGATCGCGCACATCAACCGCTACGGCTCGCACCACACCGATGCGATCGTCACCGGTGACGCGGCAGCTGCCGAACGGTTCTTCGACGAGGTCGACAGCGCCATCGTGCTGCACAACGCGTCGACGCAATTCGCCGATGGCGGCGAATTCGGCTTCGGCGCGGAAATCGGCATATCGACCGGCCGGCTGCCGCCGCGCGGGCCGGTCGGCGCCGAACAGTTGACCAGCTACAAATACGTCGTGCGTGGCGTCAGCCAGATCAGGCCCTAGGCCCTGAGCGGACGCCATCGGGTGACGCTCCCGCCGCCGCTGCCCGCCCGCGCCTTCGGCCGCCTCCCGCGCCGCCGCGTCGGGCTGCTGGGGGGCTCGTTCAATCCCGCCCATGCCGGCCATCGCCATATCAGCGAGTTGGCGCTCAAGCTGCTCGGGCTCGACGAGATTTGGTGGCTGGTGTCGCCGCAGAACCCACTGAAGCCGCGGACCGGCATGGCGCCGCTGGCGGACCGCTTGGCCGCCGCCGTCCGGCACAGCCGCCATCCGCGCCTGCGCGCCGGCGCGCTCGAAGCCGCGCTTGGCACAAGCTACACCGCGGACACGCTCGCCGCGCTTAGGCGCCGCCTGCCGCGCACGCGTTTCGTCTGGATCATGGGGGCGGACAACCTGACGCAGATCGCGCGGTGGGAGAATTGGCCGACGATCTTTCGCACCATGCCGGTTGCGGTTTTCGCCCGGCCTACCTATTCTCTAGGGGCGCTCGCCAGCAAGGCGGCGCGACGCTTCGCGAAGGCACGGCGGACCGGATGCGGCGGGCTGCGGCTCGCGCGACTGAAGCCGCCGGCATGGATGTTCTTCCATGCTCGCCTGCACGGCGCCTCGGCGACGGCGATCCGGGTTGCCCGGCGCCGGCGGCAACTGCAACGCAAGCGTCATTGACACGGAATAGTCGCGTCACCAACGGCAAATAGGGTTAGGGTTAATATCGGGTTCAATAGCTAGACGAAAGGAGACACCTATCCGACGCCCCCGCAGGACGGCTCCGGCCGTCAAATCGCTGCTCAAGCTGATCGTCGCGTCGCTCGACGACGACAAAGCCGAACAGATCGTCACCATCGATCTCAAAGACAAAACCACCATTGCCGATTTCATGATCGTGGCCTCGGGGCGCTCGCAGCGCCAGCTTCTGACCATGGCCGACCATCTGGCCGAGAAGCTCAAGGCCAAGGGCACGCGCCACGTCCCGACCGAGGGGCGGGCGCGCGGCGATTGGGTGCTGGTCGATGCCGGCGACGTGATCGTCCATCTGTTCCGGCCCGAGATACGCGCCCACTACAACATCGAGAAAATGTGGAGCGCCGAACTGCCTGAGAGGGACGAGGCGCTCGCGCTTACCGCCTGAGACGCGAGTAGCGCCGCGCCCGGCCGCCGATGCGCGTTTTCGTCATCGCGGTCGGCCGCGCACGTGGCGGCAAGGCAGGGCCTGAGGGCGCGCTATTCGCCGAATACACGCGACGGCTTGCCTGGCCGGTGACTGTCCGAGAGGTGGAGGAGCGCCGCAAGCTGCCGCCGGCCGACCGCAAGCGGCGCGAGGGCGAATTGCTGCTGGCCGCACTGCCCCACGGAGCGCGCCGTATCGTCCTCGATGCGCGCGGCAGGACCCTGTCGAGCGAGGACTTCGCCGCGCGGCTCAGCGCCTGGGAGGGCAGGGGCGCCGCCGCTCTCGCATTTGTGATCGGCGGTGCCGATGGCCTCGCCCCCGCCGTGCTGGAAGGCGCCGACCTCGTGTTGTCGCTAGGCCCGATGACCTGGCCGCATCTGCTCGTCCGCGCGATGCTCGCTGAACAGCTCTACCGTGCTCAGGCTATCCTGCAGGGGCACCCCTATCACCGCGGTTAGAGGCCGCGTAACGGCCGGGCTAAGTCCGGCTCGCGCCGCACCCTATCGCTGGCCCGCCGGCTAACCTATATTTGCCCCATGAGCCGATTCGTTCCGCGGCAACGGCCGGTAGTGCTTTGCGTGCTCGACGGCTGGGGCCATCGCGCCGAACCGGCCGACGACAATGCCATTCTCCGCGCCAAGACGCCGAATCTCGACCGCTTGGCAATGTCCTGTCCGATTGCCTTCCTGCAGGCGTCCGAGCGCCATGTCGGGCTGCCGGCCGGACAGATGGGAAACTCCGAGGTCGGCCACATGAATCTCGGCGCCGGCCGCGTGGTGATGCAGGATTTGCCGCGTATCGACGAGGCCGTGGTCGACGGGTCCCTCGCCGCCAATCCAAGGTTGCGCGAATTCATCGCCAGGCTCAAAGCCAGCCGCGGCGCCGCCCATGTCTTGGGCTTGCTGTCGCCGGGCGGGGTCCATTCGCATCAAGACCATATGGTGGCGCTGGCCCGTGCGCTGGCGGACGCGGGGGTCAAGGTCTGGGTGCACGCCTTCCTCGACGGACGCGACACGCCGCCGCGCAGCGCGGTGGCCTATCTTGACAAGTTCGTTGCCGACACCGTATCGGCGCCAGGCATCGCCATTGCGACCGTCAGCGGCCGCTACTACGGCATGGACCGCGACAAGCGCTGGGACCGACTGGAACGCGCCTATCGCGCGTTGGTCGCTGCCGAAGGCGAAGTGGCGCCGCATGCAATTGCCGCCGTCACGCAGTCCTACGCCAAGAACACCGGCGACGAGTTCGTCCTGCCGACCGTGATCGCCGACTATCGCGTGATGGTCGACGGCGACGGCTTGGCGATGGCGAATTTCCGCGCCGATCGTGCGCGCGAGGTACTTGCAGCTCTGCTCGATCCGCAATTCAGTGGTTTTGCGCGGATGCGCATCATACGGTTTGCCGCTGCGCTCGGCATGACCGAGTACTCGATCGACCTCAACAGATTTCTCACGACGATGTTTTCGGCGCAGGCGCTCACCCACATGATGGGCGAGATCGTGGCGAATGCCGGCTTGAAGCAATTGCGCATCGCCGAGACCGAGAAATACGCCCACGTCACCTTCTTCTTCAACGGCGGCGAGGAACGCGAATATCCGGGCGAGAGTCGCATCCTGGTGCCTTCGCCGAAGATCGCTACCTACGATTTGAGTCCGGAGATGTCGGCCTACGAGGTGACCGACAAGCTTGTCGCCGCCATCGAGTCGGACAAATTCGATTTCATCGTCGTCAACTACGCCAATACCGACATGGTCGGACATACGGGCGATCTCGCCGCCGCGACGCGGGCGGTGGAGGCCGTCGATGCCTGCCTCGGGCGATTGGCGGCGGCGGTGACGCGCGCCGGCGGTGCGTTGTTGATCACCGCGGACCACGGCAACGCGGAAATGATGATCGATCCCGTGACCGGGCAGCCGCATACCGCGCACACGACCAATCCGGTGCCGGTGATGCTGGTCAATGGCGGCGGCCCCGGGCGCAACGCGCCGGTCAGGCTGCGCGACGGCAAGCTGGCCGATGTCGCGCCAACCCTGCTTGAGCTGCTTGGCTTGGTGGCCCCAGCGGAGATGACCGGTCGCTCCCTCATCGCCGAGCCGGCGGTACGCGATGCCGATCGCGGCGGCGATCGCTCACGTGTCGCGATCTGACCGGTCACTCCGCCTGGCGTCTGCAGGGCTGCTCGCCGCCCTATCGATCGCGCCTTGCCATGCCGCCGACAGCAGCGCGGAGAACCGGCTCGACGCCGTCGAACGGGCGGTCGAGGAGTCGCGCGAGGCCGAACGCGAACTCGCGACCCGCGCCGAAGCGCTGGCCCGGCAGCTGGCGGGGCTGCGGCTGCAGTTGGTGGCAACGGCAAGCCGAACGCAAGACGACGAGGAGCGGGTCTCGAGCCTCGAGGCGCGGCTTGCCGGCCTCGAAGACCTAAGCACCGCCAAGGCCGCCGCTCTCGACCGGCAGCGCGACGATCTCGCGGCGCTGCTCGGCGCATTGCAGCGGCTCGCCCGCACGCCGCCAGAAGCGCTTCTGGTTCTGCCCGGAACGCCGACCGATACGGTGCGCAGCGGCCGCCTGCTGGCGGCGATGATGCCGCCGATCGAGGCAAAGGCGGCGGCACTGGCCCGCGAACTCGACGAGATCTCCGAGCTGCGCGCCCAGACCGAAGCCGAGCGGCGTTCGCTCGACACGGCGCAGGAGGCGCTAGCCGCCGACCGCGAGCGGTTGGCCGGATTGATCGCCCGGCGCGGCACGCTGCTGCAGGAAACGGAGACCGCACACGAGCAGGCTGCCGAGCGCACGGCCCGCCTGTCGCGCGAGGCGCGCGATCTCCGCGAGCTGCTCCGCGCCATTGCCGCGGAGCGAACGGCAAAGGAGGCCGCCGAACGCACGGCCCGCGAGGCCGCCGCCCGAGCGAGCCTGCGCCCCCGTCCGGCCGGCCCGCCGGCCGCTGCGCAGCCCCAGCCGTCGCCGCCGCCCGCGGATTTTCGTCGATTTAGCGAGGCCCAGGGGCATGTCACGCCACCCGTTCGTGGCCAAATCGTGCTATCCTTCGGCCAGGCCGGCCAAGGCGGACAGTCACACCGGGGTATCACCATAGAAACGAGACCGGACGCCCGCGTTGTCGCCCCGTTCGATGGCCAAATTGTGTTCAACGGTCCGTTTCGCGGCTACGGGCAAATCTTGATCATCGAGCACAGCGACGGATATCATACGTTACTCACGGGATTGGGCCGGATCGACGTCGCAGTTGGGCAATGGGTAGCGGCGGGCGAGCCGGTGGCGACCGCTCCTGGCCCCGAATCGGGCAGCGGGCAGGTCTATTTGGAATTGCGTCGCAACGGCCAGCCGATCAACCCCCTGCCCTGGCTGGCGACCTGGAGTGAAAAGGTAAGCGGATGAAGCTTCTTCGAATCGCAGCGGCCGTCGCCGCTGTCGCCTGGCTGGCACATTCCGCGCCGGCCTCGGCACAAGGCAACACCTCGGAAACCTACCGACAGCTGAACCTGTTCGGCGACGTGTTCGAGCGCGTGCGCTCGGACTATGTCGAGGAAGTCACCGACATCAAGCTGATCGAGGAAGCGATCAACGGCATGCTGTCCTCGCTCGACCCGCATTCGAGCTATATGAACGCCAAGACGTTCCGCGACATGCAGGTGCAGACCCGCGGCGAGTTCGGCGGTCTCGGCATCGAAGTGACGATGGAAAACGGCTGGGTCAAGGTCGTGTCGCCGATCGACGAGACGCCGGCCTTCCGCGCCGGGCTCAAGACCGGCGATTTCATTTCCCATCTCGACGGCGAGCAGGTCCTCGGCCTGACGTTGCAAGACGCGGTCGAGCGCATGCGCGGGCCAGTCAACAGCCAGATCAAGCTGACGATCCGTCGCGGCACGCAGGAACCGTTCGACGTCACCTTGACTCGCGCGAAGATCACGATCCAATCGGTGCGCTGGCGCGTCGAGGGCGAGCTCGGCTATGTCCGCATCTCCTCGTTTACGGAGCAGACGGAGTCCGGGCTCAAGACCGCCGTTCAAAAGATCAGGGAGCAGACCGGCGACCGCCTGAAAGGCTTGGTGCTCGACCTGCGCAACAATCCCGGCGGCTTGCTCGACCAGGCGATTGCCGTCTCCGATGCCTTCCTCGAGAAGGGCGAGATCGTCTCCACCCGCGGTCGCCGCGGCGATGACGCGCAGCGGTACAATGCCAAGCCCGGGGACCTTCTCACCGGCCTGCCGCTGGTCGTGTTGATCAATGGCGGCTCGGCTTCGGCGTCGGAAATCGTCGCCGGGGCGCTGCAGGACCATCGACGCGGCATCCTCATGGGCACCCGCAGCTTCGGCAAAGGCTCCGTGCAGACGATCATCCCGCTTGGCGGCCAGGGCGCGATTCGACTGACGACCGCGCGCTACTACACGCCGTCGGGGCGGTCGATCCAGGCCGAGGGCATCGAACCGGACATCATGGTCGAACAAAGCCGCGTCGAGCGAATCGATGCTCCGCGCGGCCGCCGCGAGGCGGATTTGCGTGGCGCCTTGCGAAACCCGCAGGCGCCGGCGGCGCCACAGCCGCAGACTCCATCGGCCCCACAATCGCAGGAACAAAGCGAAGACCAGGCGCCCGCCGATCCCAACCAGGACTACCAGCTCGCCCGTGCCTTCGATCTGCTGCGCGGCCTGGCGTTGTACCAGCAGCGGGCCACCAACTAGTGGGGGCATGGTGACCGCGCCGCTGGCGCACCATTCTCCGGAACGGCTAGGGGACGATAGGGGTGGCGGAAGAAACCCCCGCAGAACCGGCGCGACGTCGATTCCGCATTGGCCCGGTGGGCCTGGCCTGGGCGGTCGTCGCGCTCGCCATCGCCGGTGCGGCGCTGTGGGGACTGGTGCGGCAGGAACGCCCGTCGCCGGGCGCCACCGTCGCCCTGACCATCAAGCTAGCGCCGGAGCCGAAACCGCCGGCCGAGCCGCCGAAGACGGAGGCACCGCCCGCCACGGCAGCGCTTGCTTCGGTGCCATCGCCGCCGGTCGCGCCGCCGTCGCCGCCCACCCCGCCGGCTGAAGCCGCGGCGACCTCGCCGCCGGCCCCCGGTCCCGTCGCAGCGGTCGCGCCGCCAGCGCTGCCGACACCGCCGCCGGTCCGGCCGGCCGCCCTGCCGGCGCCAGCCACGGTGCCGCCAATCCCGCCCGGTCCCGCACCGTGGATCCGCTTCGCGCGGCCGTTCGATCCCGACGACCGCCGGCCGCGTATCGCCGTGGTGATGACCGATCTCGGCCTGTCCAACGCCGCCACCGATGCGGCGATCCAGCAACTGCCGGGCGGCGTATCGCTCGCCTTCTCGCCGCACACCGACGCACTCGACCACTGGATCGCGCTGGCCCGGGCCGCGGGACACGAGGCCCTGCTTGCCCTGCCGATGGAGCCGCTCAACGCGCAAGCCGAGGATCCCGGCCCGCGCGCCCTGCTCACGACGCTGACGCCGCAGCAGAATATGGAGCGCCTCGACTGGGTCCTCGGCCGCGTATCAGGCTATGTCGGAATCATCAACTACAAGGGCTCGCGCTTCACCGCATCGAGCGAATCGCTGCGACCGGTTCTTGCCGCCATCAATCAACGCGGCCTGATGTTCGTCGACAGCCGGGCGAGTCCGCGCAGCGTCGCCCCGCGTATCGCCAGCGAGCTCGGTCTGCCGCGGGCGATCGGCGACCGCGTCATCGACCAGGAAGCGTCGCGCGCTGCCATCGACGGCAACCTCGCCGAAATCGAGCGCACAGCGCGACAAGCCGGCGCCGCCGTGGCGCTTGCCCAGCCCTATCCCGTGACTTTCGAGCGGTTGGCCCTGTGGCTGCCCACTCTCGACGGCAAGGGCCTGGTCCTCGCGCCGGTGACGGCGGTGGTCAACCGTCAGGCCGATCGCTAGGCCCGCATGACGACCGGGCATGGCAACCGCCGCCCGCCGGTCGCCGAGCGCCCTTACCGCCCGGGCGTCGGCATGATGCTGATCAACCGCGACGGCCTCGTCTTCGTCGCCAGGCGCATCGACACGCCGAGCCAGGCCTGGCAGATGCCGCAAGGCGGGATCGACGAGGGCGAGGACCCGCGCATCGCGGCGCTGCGCGAGCTCAAGGAGGAGATCGGCACCGACAAGGCGACGATCATCGCCGAAAGCGCCCACTGGCACGCCTACGATTTGCCGCCGGAGCTTACCGAGGGCCTGTGGGGCGGCCGCTATCGCGGCCAGCGGCAAAAATGGTTCGCGCTGCGCTTCACCGGCGTCGATTCGGACATCGATCTGGCGACCGAGACGCCGGAATTTCTCGCCTGGAAATGGGTGCGCGCCGAGACGCTTCCGGACTTGATCGTGCCCTTCAAGCGGCCGCTCTACCAAACGCTGATCGCGGAATTCGGCCACTTCGCCCGGCCTGACTGAGGCCGGGGCCGCGACTCACGCGCCGACGCGGGCGAGTACCGCGAGCCGCAGGCGCATCAGCCTGGCGGCGAGCCGGGCCAGCCAGGCATGCAGCCGGCCGTTGGGCGTGAGGCCGATCGCCTTGAGCGCCATGCCGATTCCGCGCTCGACATGCGAAGGGCGATATATCGCGTAGGCGCGGCGTGCATAGGCGCGCGAATTCGTGCGGCGGTCATAGGCCGCGCCGGTCGAATTCGCGGCGTAATATGCGCAAGCGAGCTCGTCGTCCTCGGATTCGGCAATGCGGCCGAGTCCGGCCTTGAGCCGACGCCAGAAGCCGAGCCCTTCGGCCGCCTGATAGCGCTGCATATGCTTGTAGAACAGCTTGTAGTGGCGGAACTCGTCGGCCGCGATCTTGCGGCAGATCTGCGCCAGCACCGGCTCCAGCGCCGCGTCCGCCAGCGCCGTATAATATGAGCTGGTGCCGGTCTCGACGATGCAGCGGGCGATGAGCTCGCCCGTGCGCGTACCGCGCACCGAGGCGGTGGCCTCCAGCGGCAGCCGGAAGCGGCCGGTGAAGTGCGCGAAGGCGGCGGCGAAGTCCCAGCGCGGGTCGGCGAGCTCGGCCCAGCGGCGCAATGCCCGACCGTGCTGCACCTCCTCCTCCGCCCATTCGCGCGCAGCCGTTTGAAACGCGGCGTCGTCGTGGAAGACGTTGCAAAGGTACGTGCCGTAGTCCCCGCCATTGTGCTCGACGAGGCTCGCCGCCTTCACGATCCGCACGACGTCGGGATCGACCCGCGTGCGGTCGAACTTGTCCCAGGCGATTTCGTCGAGCGTCCACTGCTTCATCGGCCACCCGTTGATCGCTGACCCTCTGATCGCCGGCGCGCGCTCGGGAAGGCGCATGTTTCGTTCATCATTATATGAACTTAGGCCCAATTCGATGCAAGCCGAATCGGGTCGCGCGGGTGCTCACGCGAGCGCCGCGAGCTTGGCCTCTGCCACCGCGATCCGGGCGGCGATTGCCGTGCGTTGCCCGTCCGAATCCGCCTCGGCCAGCTTGTCGCGCAGGCCCTTGAGTTCCGTTTCGACCCCCGTACGGTCGAGTTCGGCGAGCGGCGCCGCTTCGTCGGCCAGCACCGTGCAACGCTCAAACGTCACTTCGGCGAAGCCGCCGGCGACGAAAATACGCTGGCGCACCTGGCCGTCGTCATGCATGTCGATTACGCCGGGACGCACGGTCGAGATCATCGGCGCATGACCCGGAAGCACGCCGAAATCGCCTTCCGTCCCCGGCACGACGACCATCTCGACCGGCTCGTTGAGCAGCAGGCGCTCCGGCGAGACGAGTTCGAATTGCAGCTTTTCGGCCATGATTCCTGCGCTCCGTTCGTTCAATGCGCCGTCCGCAGCTCTTGCCAGCGGCGGATCGCCCGGCGATAGCCGTCCGGCATCTTGAGATCGCCCAGCTCCTGGAGCGTGAACAAGCCGAGCGCCTTGTGCTCATTGCTCGGCTTCAAACTCTCGGCGCTCCCGGCGTGACACCCATAGCTAACGACGACGACTTCGACCTTGTTCCGGATGTCGTATCGCCAGCAATCGAGAATGGCACCGACCTCGACCGTGATCGACAGCTCCTCGGCAATCTCGCGCGCCAGGCACGGGATCGGGTCCTCGCCCGGCTCCAGCTTGCCGCCCGGCAGCTCCCATTCGTCGCGCTCGTTCTTCAGCAGCACGACGCGATCGCCGACGAAGACGACACCCTTGATCGACACCGCAAAGCGCGGCGCGCCGCCGTCGCGCGGCTTGGTCCCGGGCATCGGGCCGGCGACCTACGCCACCTCCGCCGCCATTTTCTTCGCCTTGTCGTTCGCCTCTTCGATCGTGCCGACCATGTAGAAGGAGCCCTCCGGCATGTGATCGCACTCGCCGGCGACGATCTTCTTGAAGCCCTTGATCGTGTCCTCGAGCTTGACGAACACGCCCGGCGTGCCGGTGAAGACCTCGGCCACGTGGAACGGCTGCGACAAGAAGCGCTGAATCTTGCGGGCGCGCGCGACGGTGAGCTTGTCCTCTTCCGACAGCTCGTCCATGCCGAGAATGGCGATGATGTCCTGCAGCGACTTGTAAGTCTGCAGCACCCGCTGCACGTCGCGCGCCACCTTGTAATGCTCGTCGCCGACGACGCGCGGGTCGAGCATGCGGCTCGTCGAGTCGAGCGGGTCGACCGCCGGATAGATGCCGAGCTCGGCGATCTGGCGCGACAGCACCGTCGTCGCGTCGAGATGGGCGAACGAGGTCGCCGGCGCC
>JACQDQ010000335.1 GCA_016201015.1 Pseudomonadota bacterium
GCGGGCGGCGGCGCCGGGAACGCGAACAGCTTGGACAGCCCGTGCTGCATGTAAAGCAGCCCGAGGACGATGCGCAGCACGCTGAGCAGACGCGGCGCCCAGGCCGCGCGCAATGAATCGAGATTGTCCACAATGATATCCTTCCTCGCCGTCGACGGGCGCTGAGGTCCACAGTCGATGATCCCCCCGAGAAAATCAGGGATCGGCGCCGACGATAGCATCCCGGCAAATTCGCGCGCAATAGTGGCGGGAATTCTGAGCTCGTACAAGTGGGGTTACAAGTGGGGTCAGAGTCGATTTATGCGCCCGTCCGCGTGCAAACCAAACGGCTGGCACCCAATCGCGGTCCACGCCGCTCACGCCTTCGGCGTTCGGTGGCAGAGGCGCACGATAGCATTGAGACCCTGCTGAAGCTGTTCGCGCATCTCGCGATCATAGGCCGGGTCCTTCAATCTCGGCTCGCGGTCGTGGGCGAACTCCAGCAGCTTGATGAAGGCCTCGTTGAGCGACAGGAGCAGAGCGCCGTCGCCGCCGAAATCCAGATCCGCGATCTCGTCGGTCGAAATCTCGCCGCCGTCGAGCACGCGCATGAGGGCGCCGACCATCTCCTTGACGTCGCGTTCCAGCTCCATGCCGCTTCGTGTAGGCCCGGATCGAGGATGCAGGCGCGCGGATTGCGCAACGACCGGCGGCCGCGACTCTTTGCACGCTCGGGGCGACCGGCCCTCATTTCTTCTTCGTCGTCGTCTCTGTCGTGGTTGTCTGCTTCGCCGGCAATGCCGGATTCAACGTCGTCGGCTTCTTCTTCGCCGCCGTCTTCGTCGTGGTCATTTTCGGCTTCGTCGGCGCCGTTGGCTTCTTCGCCGTCTTGATCTTCTTCTTGGTCGGATTGACGGTGCCTTTCTCGCCGGTGAAGGGGTTGGTGTTCCCGTCGGTCGAGAAGTTGTTGAACTTGTTCGCATCGGGGTCGGTCTGGCGATGCGGCGGCACCCAGGTGCCGTCCTTGCGCCAATAGCCGCGCACCGTATGGGTCTCGCCGTTGCTCTGCTGCACCAGCACCGGAGAACGGGACGGGACGGGCGCCGGGGCGACCGGCATGGCCAGGGCCGTCGCGGCGATGATCAGCGTGGCAAATATCGATGCCGTTGCAAAGACCGCGCGCATTGTAAACTCCCTATGGTTGTAAATATCTATGATTATGCCAGCGCGTACTGAACGCGGCAACGTGCCCGGATATTCCGCGGCGTCGATGCTTGCCTTGGCATGATGGGCCGCACGGCCACAACCGCCCGCGGCCGCAATTTTGCCGAGTACGACAGAAGGGGTACGTCATTGCCGGCTTGCCCGAGGCGGCAGCCAAGCCCGATGAAATCGCGGCGATCGCCGAAGGGCGCCGGCAGCATCAAGCCGGCAAGAACGTAGCCCTGCGCCAGAGCTGGACGACGACCGCATATCGCTGAGCCGCGGGCCTCCTACGTTCCGCGCCCGGCGGCGCAATCGCCGGATCGGCGGACAGAAATCTCTTGACTCTTAAGAACAAAATGGTCATAATAAGTCCAAATCGATCCTATGATGGTTGACGACGATGGTGATGCGGAGGCTCGTCCCGCTCGCAATAACCTCTTTTTTCCTTCGGGTGACCCGGCGTCCCGGCCCGGGAACCGACGCGGCATGCCGCGGAAATGACGCTATTTCCGATCGGGCCAATCGGGCCAAACGGACCAATCGGGCCAATCGGACGAAACGGAACAGGGGGGTGCGTGTGGAAGGGGTGCAGTCCGCGCACATCCGGTTGTGTCGGCGCCGCGCGGGCACGCCGGGCAGACTAGGCCCGACTCAAATAATCATAGGCGGACAGCACGTGGGTGCGGACGACGTGCAGGAACTCGTCGATCTCGACATGCTCGTCCGGCCCGCCCATGCTGGCCGGCGACGGGCCATAGACATAGGCCGGCACGTTGGCGTAGCGCCAGAGGCGCGTATCGGTGCCGCCGAGGCTGATGATCGACGGCGGCTTGAAGCCCTTGAGCCGCTCGACATTGGCGCGCAGGATTTCCACCATCTCGCCATAGGGCTCGCACCAGCTCGACGGCGTCGAGTTGATCTCCTCGACCTTGGCCTCGGGATAGCGCGCCAGGATCTGACCGATCGCCGCCATCACGCGCGCCTTGTCGACGCCGACCGGCAGGCGGATGTCGCACTCGATCGTGCAGTCGGCCGGTACCATGTTGATCTTGATGCCGCCGCGCACCACGCCGAAATTCACCGTGACCTTGGGCACGATGGCGGCGGCGCCTTGGCCCAGGCCCTGCTCGATGGCGTCGTGGGCGCCGTCGATCGCCTTGATCAGGTTGGCCGGCAGCGGCGCCGCGATGTCGCCCAAGGACTCAAGATCGATCATCAGCCGGCTGGCGATCTTGGTGGCGCTGACCGCGCGATGCGTGTAGGCGCCGTGACCGCCCTTGGTGCGCACGGTGAATTTGAGCCAGAGCAGGCCCTTCTCGCCGAAGCGGATGGTGTGCGGGCTGCTCGGCTCGCCATTGAGGCAGCAATCGCCGTGCACCTCCGGGTGGTGCTGCATGAGGTAGCGCGAGCCCCAGGCGCCGAACGTCTCCTCGTCGGAGACGGCGGTGAGCGTCAGCCGCCCTTTCAGGCGGTCGTGCAGCTTGGCGAGATAGGCGAAGGTGAAGATCGAGGCGGTGGTGCCGCATTTCATGTCGCAGGCGCCGCGGCCGTAGACGCGGCCATCCGCCACTTCCCCGCCCCACGGGTCGCGCGTCCAGCCCTCGCCGTCGCTGACCGGAAAGACATCCATGTGGCCGTTGAGCACGAGATGGCGGCCGGGTCCGGCGGCGCCCTCGAACGTCGCCACCAGATTGGGCATGGTCGGCTGCGGCGCGATCACGCGATAAGTCAGGCCCTGTCCGTCGAGGAAGCTGCGCACAAATTCGGCGGCGGCCAGCGTGTCGCCCGGCGGGTTCGGGCTCTTCGCCCGGATGAATCGGCTGAGGAATTGGATGAGATCGTCGCGGTCGCGCTCGATCCAGGCGAGCAGCGTCTCCTTGTCCTCACTCATCTGGTATCAGCCAAGCGGCAGGCTGAGCGGGGTGACCTGATCGGCCGTGCGCTTGCGGAAGTCGCGGCCTGGCGTCTTCTCCATCATGCGGATCTGCGCCTCCTCCAGCCGCGCCACGGCCTCGCCGCGGTTCAGCGTCGTCACGCGGCCCTCGTCGACCACCTTGACGCCGTCGACATAGACGTCGCGCACGGCGCGCTCGGCCGCGGTGTAGATCAGGCTGCGCAACGGATCGCGCGCCGGCCGCATGTCCTGGTGACGGAGATCGACGAGGACGAGATCGGCTTTCATATCAGGCGCGATGCGGCCGATATCGTCGCGGCCGAGCGCTGTCGCGCCGCCGACGGTCGCGGCGTGGAAGATGTCGGCGGTCTGCAGCGTGTTGATGTCCTCGGCGGCGATGCGGCCGAGCACCGCGGCCCAGCGCATCTCCTCGATCATGTTGTGCGGCGAGGTATCGGTGCCGATGCCCATGTTGACGCCGGCGCGGCGATAGCGGCCGAAATCTTCCAGCGTCTGGCCGTAGCGGGCGAAGGGCGTCGGACAATGGGCGACCGTGGTGCCGGTCTCGACGAGCAGGGCGAGGTCCTTGCGCGTGTGCCAGTGCAGCCAGGAATGCTCGTCGATGAAGATGGCGTGGCCGAGAATCGTCTTGGGGCCGAGCAGGCCGATCTCGTGCGCCCATTGCACCGGCGTCTTGCCGTGGCGCTGCACCATCACATTGAATTCCATCACCGCCTGCGCGCAATGGGTGGTGAAGGGGCGCTTGCTGTCGCGCGCGACATCCATGCTGTCGCGCAGCAAATCCTCGGTGCAGGTGTCGATCTGCATCGGGCAGACGATGCCGGAAAGGCGGCCGCTGGGATGATTGTCGGCGTCCTTGATCACGCTCAGCGCCTCTTCGAAGCGCTGACGGCCGGCACGCTCGTCCCACTTGTATTTAAGCTCCCAGTCGTTGTCCATGTGCCAGCGCGACGATGCGTAGCCGGGCGCGACGAAGCCGCGCAGGCCGCTTTTGGCGATGAGGTCGATCCAGCCGGGATAGCTGCCCGACAGATCGGCGAGCGAGGTGACGCCGCTTGTCAGCAGCTCGGCATAGGCGACTTCGGCGGCGGCGAGCTTGCCGTCATTGTCCGGCCAGTAGGCGAGCGAACGTTCGTAGAGCCCGCTCATGAATTGGCCGGGCACGCCGTGTTCCTCGCGCAGGCCCTTGTAGAACGGCTCGATGTTGGGATGGGAATGGATGTCGACGAGGCCGGGGATGACGAACGAATCCTTGCCGTCGACCGTCTCGTCCGCCTTGCCCTTATAGCCTTTGCCGACGAAGTCGATCCTATCGCCGGTGAACGCGACGTCGATGTCGCGGCGATAGCAGTGTCGCTTGGCCGCGGCGTCCCAGGCCGCGACCCAGGCGGCGTTCTTGATGCAGATCGTCTTGGGCATGGCGTCCCCCCAGCCTGGTCAATTGACCGGTCGAACGATGCTAACCGCTTGGACCCTAGGGGTCAAAGCGGCTCAACCGACCTCAGCCAGTGCGTCGTCGAAGCGCGACAGCGCTTGATCGACCATCTCGCGCGTATGCGCGATCGAGAGATAAAGTTTGGTGCCCATCGGGTTGAGGAAGACGCCGCGCTTGAACAGCGCCAACATCAATTTCCGGCCCTTGGCTGCATCGCCTTGCTTGGTCGTGCGGTAGTTGATCACCGGCTCGCGCGAAAACACGACCTGCGCCAGCGGGCCGTCGCCGATCACCTGTGCCGTCTGTTGCCGCGCGGCGAGTATCTTGCGCAGCTCGTCGCGCAGGTAGCGGCCGATATCGTGGAGGTGCTGGTAGGTTCCGGGCTGGCGCAGCACGCCGAGCGTGGCATAGGCGGCGGCGGCCGACACCGGGTTGCCGCCGAGCGTCGAGGCCATCCACACATAGTCCGGCTGACCGAGCCGGTCCTCGCGCAGATGCGCCATGATCTCCGACCCGCCGCCAAAGGCGCCGATGGGGTAGCCGCCGCCGAGGCCCTTGCCATAGGCGACGAGGTCGGGAACGACGCCGTAATATTTCTGGGCGCCGCCATAGGCGAGGCGGAAGCCGGTCACCACCTCGTCGAAGATGAGCAGCACGTCGTGCTCCGCGGTCGCCTGCCGCAGTCCCTCGAGAAAGCCGGGCAGCGGCGGCGTGCAGCGCTGCAGCGGCTCGACGATCACGGCGGCAAGGCGTACCGCGTTTTCGCGGATGATCTCGTGCGCCTTGGCGAGGTCGTTGTAAGGCGCGATCAGCACGCGCTCGTCGACCACGCCGGCGCTCGACGGCACCGGCTCGGGGAAGTCCGCCAAGCGGTCCGGGAACAGGCTGGTAACGCCGACATCGTGCGCGCCGTGATAGGCGCCTTCGAATTTGAGCACGTAGGACCGGCCGGTATGCGCGCGGGCAAGGCGCAGGCAGTAGAACGTCGCCTCGGTGCCGGAGGCGCAGAAGCGCACCTGCTTGCAGGCCGGGGAGAGGCGGACGATCTCCTCGGCGAGATGCAGCGCCTGATCGGTGATGTAGGAGAAATTGCCGCCGCGCGGCGCCTGGCGGACGACCGCCGCCGTCACCTCGGGCCGCGCATGGCCGACCAGTGCCGAGCCCCAGCCCATCGACAGGTCGAGGAATTCCTTGCCGGTCGTGTCCCACAGCCGGCAGCCTTCGCCGCGGGCGATGACGATCGCCAGCTCCGGCGGCAGATTGAACTCGCCGTTCGAGCCGGCCGGGAACACGGCCTGCGCGCGGAGCGGATCGGAACTGCCGGGCTTGCGTCGCATGTCGCCTCCGTTTTGCCGCACCGTAGCACGCCGGCGGGGCCCCATGGCAACGGAGCGGCGATGCGCGCCGCGGTTCGATCCGGTCTCGAGATTGAAGCCGCCGCCGGCTCAGAAACCGATCCGTCCGATGCCGGGCAGCTTGAGCGCGGGGCCGTTGACGCCGATGCCGAAGGTGAGGCCGAGCACGCTGAGCTCGATGCCCTCTTCCGCCGCGAGCATGACGCCGGCAAGGCCGAACAGGGAAAGCTGATAGCCGGTGCCGCTCGGCGCCGAGGCGAACAGGGCGCCGCCCGGCAGGAAATCCTTGCCGACGGCGTTGGGCGGCAGCTCGAGGCGCAATTCCGGCACCTCGCGCGCGACGAAGGCGGTGAAGGTATTGCTGTTCGGTCCGGGCCAGGTGCGATAGCGATCGGGGTAGGGATAGCGTGCGACAGCCTGCTCCACGCGCTCGATCAGCGCGTCGACGCCGTCGCCCCGCCGATCGAGCAGGATGGTCGGGTAGCCGCCGTACCAATAGCTGTCAGGGCCCAGGCGGTTGATGCGGACGGCCGGCGCGCCCTGATCGACGCCCCAGCCGACCACCTCGTAGCGTGTGTAGTCGGCCGCGCCCGAGCGTTTGACCGAGATCCAGGTGTGCACGCTGAAGATGCCGCGCCAGCTGAAGGCCGGTGCCGAATAGACCTGCAGCACCGCCTCCGGCGTCTTCGCCGGGTCGGGAGCGAGGCCGGTGGGATCGCGCCGGGCGCGGTACCAGGGTTCGCCGTCGCGCTGCAGCGTCGCCGCGCTGACGCCGACCGGCACCACGTAGAGCAGGAGGATCAGAGCGAGGACGGGGTGCATCGGCTTGCTTCAGGGGGGGTGGCCAGGGGCAGTCGCGGCGTACAGATTATAGCGATATATGCGAAGCGGCCTGCCTGGCAAGGGTAGTTAACGTTCAAGACTGGGTGATCGCCGGCCGCAAACTCTCCTGACTTAGGGGTGGGTTTGCTATGCTCCACGGCCATAAAAGAGCAGGAAGGCGAGGCCAACGGATGGGACGATCATTGTGGACGGCCGTATCGACGATGCTGGCGGTCGTCGCGCTCAACGCATTGCTGGTCGTCGGCGACTTCATCGAAGCGCGGTCGGCGCTGATCCCAACCCAAGTCTCGCTGGAACTCGTCGCCGTCCTGGTCCTGCTCTCGGTCGCCGCCAGCCGCGGCGCACGACTGCCGGACCTGCTGCTGTGGCTGCTCGGACTCATGCTGCTTGCGGTCCTGCTGCTGCGCTTCGCCGATATGCTGGTGCCGTGGTATTTCGGCCGCGAGTTCAGCCTGGCCGTCGACCTCAAGTTCCTGCCGGTGCTGATCGACATGGTCTATCACGCGCTGACGTCGACGCAGTTCGCGCTACTCGCCGGAATCGTGCTGGGCATCGTTGCGCTCGCGGTCGTCGCATTGCGGCTTGCCCTGGGTGCGGTGTGGCGCGGGCTGGTCTTGCGCCAGGCGGCGCCGTTCGTCCTCGGTCTGACGACGGTTGCGCTGGGCTGGGTCGCGGCCGTCGAGGCGGGAAGCGCGCCGCGGCCGATGGCGGCGAAGGCCGTCAATGTCGTGCAGCGCAGCGTCCAGGAATTCCTAAACGTCAAGACGCTGCGGCGCGAGATCGCGGCGCGGATGGAGGCGACCGCGGCGGCACGTCCCTCACCGGCAGATCTCGCCAAGCTTGGTGGCCGCAATGTGCTGCTGGTCTTTGCCGAGTCGTATGGCGCCGTGACGCTGACCGACCCGGCGATGGCCAAGGTGCTTGACCCGGTGCGCGCCGAGTTCGCCGCCGCGGTGCAGGCGCACGGCTATCGCGTCGCCTCGGGCTTCCTCGAATCGCCGGTGACCGGCGGCGGATCGTGGCTCGCGCATGCGACCATGACGACCGGCATCAAGGTCGACGGACAGTTGCCCTATGACGCGCTGCTGCTCAGTCGCGTCCTGCCGCTCGCCGGAAGCTTTCGCGCGGCCGGCTACCGCACCGTGGCGGCGATGCCGCGGATAAATCAGCCGTGGCCCGAGGCGCGTTTCTTCGGCTTCGAGACCGTCTATGACGGGCCCGGCTTCGGCTATCTCGGCCCGCGCTATACCTGGGAGACGATGCCCGACCAGTTCGTGCTTGAGGCGATCCATCGCCGCGAGCTGGCCGAACGGCGGCGGCCGGTCTTCGTGCAATACGTCCTGTCGAGCAGCCATGCGCCGTTCGACGACGTGCCGCCGCTGATCGGCGACTGGGCGAAGATCGGCGATGGCCGCGGGTACAACGATCTCGGATCGAACCTGTACCCGCTGAAGACCGGCCTCGTCTTCGAGCATGTCGAGGGCTATGTCGCGGCCACGCGCTACGTGCTGCAATCGCTGCAAGGCTATCTCACCGAACGCCTGGCCGACGACTCGCTGGTCATCATCGTCGGCGACCATCAGCCGCCGCTGACCGTCGCGGCGGCAACACGCGACAAGGCGGTGGTGGTGCACGTGCTGAGCCGCGATCCGGCGCTCGTCGCGCCGTTTCTGGCGCATGGTTTCACCTCCGGCGTGCGTCCCGACCTCGGCGGCGGGGCGGCGCCGATGGCCGCGTTCCTCGGCTGGTTCGTCGAGGATTTCAGCGGCGCGCCGCGGGAAAGGAATTGATGGGGCGCGTTCCGACGATCTTGCTTCGCGACGCGACGCGCGATGCCGTGGCGGTCGCGGCGATCCTCGCCGCGAAAGTGGCCGGCTCAGTCGCCGGCGGCTGGATGACCGGCGTCGCCGGCGCGGTCGTGCTGATCGCCTACATCGCCGCTTGTTTCATCATCCTGCGCGGCCTCGGCGCCCATGCGCCGCATGTCGCGTTCGGGCTCGCCAACCGCATCACGCTGGTTCGCGTCGCCATCGTCTGTCTCATCGTCGGGCTGGCGATCAGCGATACGGCGATGTCGGCATGGGCCGTCGTCGTCGCGGCGCTGATCGCGATCGGGCTCGACGGCGTCGATGGCGCCGTCGCCCGCCACCACGGCACGCAATCGGCCTTCGGCGCGCGCTTCGACATGGAGGTGGATGCGGCGTTGATCTTGAGTCTCGCCGCGGCTCTGGTCAATTCGGGCAAGGTCGGAGCCTGGATCCTGCTCGCCGGCGCGCTGCGCTATCTGTTCGTCGCCGCCGGGCGGATGCTGCCATGGCTGGCGGCGCCGCTGCCGCCGCGTCGGCGGCGCCAGGCGATCTGCGTGATCCAGGAGCTGGCGCTGGCGGCGGCGCTGCTGCCGATCGCCGACGCGGCGGCCGCGACGGCGATCGCCGGGATCGTGCTCGTGCTGACGGCGTCGTCCTTCGCCATCGATATTTTCTGGCTGGCGCGGCGCACGACGCACAAGGAGGTGTCATGTCCGTCATAGGCATGGTCGGTCGCGCTGCCTGCGCCGTTACCGCGGCAACGCTGCTGCTCGCGGCGCCGGCGGGGGCCGCCAGCTTCAAAATCGACCCCGAGCATTTCAGCGTCGGTTTCCTGGTAAGCCATATCGGCTATGCCAAGGTGCTGGGCTTGTTCCGCGAGGCGAGCGGCAGCTTCACCTACGACGAGACGACCAGGGAGCTGTCGAATGTCCGCATCGTCGTCAAGACGGCAAGCGTCTTCACCAATCACGGCAAGCGGGACGATCATCTGCGCAGTCCGGATTTCCTCAACGCGCGCGAATTTCCCGAGATGGTCTTCGTCGGCCGCAAGGCCGAGGCGACCAGCGAGCGGACCGGAAAGTTGACCGGCGAGCTGACGCTCATCGGCAAGACCCTGCCGCTCACTCTCGATCTAACCGTCAACAAGGCCGACACCTATCCCTTCGCCAGCGGCGGCCTGTTCTCGCGCCCGAACTACGTCATCGGCATCTCGGCCCGCGGCAGTTTCAAGCGCGGCGCCTATGGAATCAGCTACGGCGTCGACAACGGCTGGGTCGGCGACGATGTGGATATGATCATCGAGTTCGAGGCGATCCGTCAGTAGGCGACGATGAGTCTTGCCCGCGGCGTCGGCATTGCGCGTTCGCTCGCCATTTACTACGGCGTGCCGTTTCGCGCTCGCCGGCTGCGGCGCTTCTACGCCGAGTTCGTCTCGCCTGGCGCGCTGTGCTTCGACATCGGCGCGCATGTCGGCGACCGCGTCGCCTGCTGGCGTCGGCTGGGCGCGCGCGTCGTCGCCGTCGAGCCGCAGCCGGCTTTCCTTGCGATCCTGCGCCGGCTCTATGGCAGCGATTCCGGCGTCACGCTTATCGACATGGCGGTCGGCGCGTCGGTGGGCGAGGCGCAGTTCCATGTCAGCGACCGCACGCCCACTGTCAGCACGCTGGCCAATGGTTGGCGGCGGCAGGTTGCCGACAATCCGTCCTTCGCCGGGGTCGTCTGGAACCGCACGCTGACGGTGCGGATGACGACGCTCGACCGCCTTATGGCCGAGCACGGCATGCCGGACTTCGTGAAGATCGATGTCGAGGGTGCCGAGGCCGCCGTGCTGGCCGGCCTGACGCGACCGCCGCGCGCACTCTCGTTCGAATTCGTGCCCGGCGCGATCGACGAGGCGCTGACTTGCATCGAGCGCCTGAACCGGTTCGGCGACTATGCGTTCAACTGGTCGCTGGGCGAGACGCTGCGACTGGGCGAGTCAGCGTGGATGAGGTCAGGCGATATTCGCGCCTGGCTGCTTGCGCTGCCCGGCGACGGGCGGTCGGGCGACATCTACGCCAAGCTGCTACATCCGCGCGAATAGGTCGGTATGACCGACGCGGACGGACAGCCCCCCGCCCGCGATCTGGTCGCGCCGGCGCGCCGCCCATCCTTCGATTTGCGCGGCGCTGTGTGGCGCCACCGCGATTGCCGCGGCAACGAAGCCTTCGATAAACGTGCGCAGCAACGCCGCGTCGGCGTCGCCGAGCAGCCAATCGCTCGGCGCGGTCGCCACGCGATAGGCGAGTCCTTCCAGCCGTGCCCGCATATAGGCCGGCGCGACCGGCCCAAGCGCCGGCCCGAAGCCCTTGTCGCGCCGCTGATGTTCGCTGAAGGCGGCGCACACCGCGCCATCCTCCGGCGACGGCGGATCGAAGGCGATGCGACCATCGACAGTAAGGGCGAAAAGCAGCGGCGCGTGCCGTGTTGCCGCGGCCGCCGCAACTTCGTCGAACCACGTGCGCGAGACGAGGTCCATGAGCGCGGAGGCCGCTACGGCGTCGGCATCGGCCACCAACGCCTCGATGTTCTCTGCCAAGTCGCGTGCATCGGTCGAGACTGTGCAGTTGGTGCCGGGCGGCGGGTCGCCGCGGGCGATGGCCAGCAATGCCGCATCGTGGTCGATCAGGCGCCAGGATTGCGCGGTGCCGATCAGCGGAGCGAGATAGCGCAGATTGGCGCCGGTGCCGGCGCCGAGATCGGCGATCCGCGCGTTCCGCGGCAGCGCGGCAACGAAGCGCTGGGCAAGGTCCGCGCTGCGGGCGGCGCGATCGAGCGGTTCGCGCAGGGCGAGCCAGTCGGCTGTGAACCCGCTCATTCCCGACTCAGGCGCGCCAGCGCCTCGGCGAAGCGTCGCGCCTGGTCGTGCCAGCCGGGCAATTGCCGCGCCGCGGCGCGCGCCGCCCGAGCGAGGCGGAGCCGCCGATGAGGCGTGGCGAGCAGGGAACTTAGCGCACGGCGCAACGAATTGGCGTCGCCCGGCCGCACGAGCACGCCGGCGCCGCGCGGCACCGTTCGCGGGATGGCGCCGGCAGTCGTGCCGATCACCGGCAGGCCGTATGCGATCGCCTCGGCGAACGCCATGCCATAGCCCTCGTGGTAGGACGGCAGAACGAACAAGTCGGCGCGGCGATAATGCCATGAGAGCCGCCCCGGCGGCACCTCGCCGACAAGCCGCACGCGCGCCGACAGCCGGTGCCGGACCACGGCGGCGCGCACGCGCGCGGCATAGGCGCGGTCGCGCTGGCAACTGCCGATGCAATCGAGGCGCCAGGCGAGCCGGCGCAGGCCGGCAAGCGCGCCGATCAGCAGCAATTGTCCCTTGCGCGGCGTGAGCGTGGCGACGGCGATCAGGCGCCGGCGGCCGGCGCCCCGTCGTCGCGGGGCGACTCCCCGCGCGGTGCCCGGCTGCACCACGATGACGCGCTCGCGCGGCACGCCCATCGCCGCGACGTCGATCGCCGTGTGCGGGCCGGTGGCGATGACACCGCGCATCTGGCGGAGCAGCCGGGACTCGAGCACCTCCAGATGTTGTCGTGCCGCCGGCGCCAGCCCGGTCTCGCGCGCCAGCTTGTGGTGGACCACGGCGACGCAGCGCAGCCTCGCGGCGCAGCGATCGATCAGATCGGCGAAGGCGGGCAGAGCGAGGCCGTCGATCACAACCACCGTATCGACCGGGATGGCCGCAAGCGTAGCCGCGGCGGCTGCCTTCGCGACCTGGTCGGCGAGCGGGAACACGCCCGGCAGCTCGTGGACCACGACATCCGTGCCGCGCGCGCGCAACTCCGCAACCATCGTTGCCATGTAGATGTAGCCGCCGGTCGACTGATCCAGTTTCCCCGGCACGACGAGGTGAACGGGCGGCACAGGCCTTATCCCAATTGCCCCTCATAGGCCGCCCAGGCGACCGGCGATTCGCGCAGCGTTACTTTCATGGCGGCAAGCGCGTTCGTCGCTGCCGTGCCCAAGGTGCCGGTCGCGATCTTGCGCTGCATGCGGTCGAACATGAGCTTGGCGAGGAATTCGGTCGTCGTGTTGCGGCCGACCAATGTCGGCTCCTCGTCGAGATTGCGGTAGTCGAGCGTGTCCAGCACCTCGCGCAGCATGCGCCGCATGGCGCCGATATCGGCGACGAGGCCGTCGGCGTCGAGCACCAGGCGGCGGATTTCCACCTCGACCACGTAAGTGGCGCCGTGCAGGCGCTGCGCCGGACCGAAGATCTCTCCGGTGAAGCTGTGGGCGATCATCAGGTGATCGCTCACCGTCAGGCTGAACATCGAGTTGTCTCCAATTGAATTACGTGTCGTAGACGACGACGCTGCAGGGCGGGCCGTCGACGCGCGCGATGATGCGCGGCATCGCCGCCGGCAGCTCGGCAAAGGCGATGCGCTCGCCGATCAGACGGTCGAAAATCGCATCGCGCAGCAGCTCGAGCGCAAGGGCAAGCCGACGCGATGTGGTCCAGCGCGCCCGCCGCGCCCCGGCGACGGCGCCGACCTGCGAGCTCATGAGCACAAGGCGCCGGCTGTGAAAAGCCTCGCCGAGCGGCAGCGGCACCGTGCGGTCGCCATACCAGCTCATTTCCACCACCGTCGCCTCGAAGCCGGCGAGGCGGAGCCCCGTCGCCAGGCCTTCGGGGCTGCC
>JACQDQ010000336.1 GCA_016201015.1 Pseudomonadota bacterium
CGCCACGAGCATGGCGGCGAGGAGGAAGCCCCCGAGCGGCCAGACCTCGGCCGCGATGTCGGCCCAGCCGTTGCCCTTGAGCAGGATGCCGCGGACGATGCGCAGGAAATGGGTGAGCGGCAGCACCTCGCCGATGGTCTGGGCCCACTCGGGCATTCCCCGAAATGGGAACATGAAGCCCGAAAGGAGTATGGACGGCAGGAAGAAGAAGAACGACATCTGCATCGCCTGGAGCTGATTCTTGGCCACCGTCGAGAAGGTGAAGCCGACGGCGAGATTGGCGGTGATGAAAACGACCAGCGCGGCGGCCAGCAAGGCGAAGCTGCCGACCATCGGCACGCCGAACAGCAAGCGCGCCGCGGTCAGGATCAGCACCACCTGGACGTAGCCGATGGCGATATAGGGCAGGATCTTGCCGAGCATGACTTCGACCGGACGCACCGGCATGGCGAGCAAGGCCTCCATCGTGCCGCGCTCGCGCTCGCGGGTCATGCCGAGCGCGGTCATGATCACCATCGTCATCGTCAGCACGACCCCCATCAGGCCGGGCACGACATTGAACTGCGTGACGCCTTCCGGATTGTAGCGGCGATGCACCCGCACCTCGAAGGCGGGCGGGGTCGAGCGCAAGCGCTGCAGGCCGCCGGAGAGGTCGCGATCGAGCGCCGTCTGGTTGAGGCTTTGCAGCGCGCCGAGCGCGTTGCTGGTTGCCGCCGGATCGGTGGCGTCGGCCTCCAGCAACAGCGCCGGCCGTTCGCCGCGCTGAAGCTTGCGCGAGAAATTCTCGGGGATGTTCACCACGAACTGAACCGCGCCGATGTCCAGCAGCCGGTTCGCCGCCGCTTCGCTGTCGACCCGCTCGACGATGCGGAAATAGCCGGAGTTTTCCATCGCCGTCACGAAGCTGCGCGTGAACGTGCTTTCGTCGGCCGAGCGCACGGCGGTCGGCAGCGCCCTGGGATCGGCATTGATGGCGAAGCCGAACAGCGTGAGCTGCATCACCGGCACGCCGACCATCATGGCGAAGGTCAATCGGTCGCGGCGCACCTGAATGAACTCCTTGGCCAGCACCGCGGCAACCCGCGCCCAGGAAAAGCGATCGCCGATCATCGGAAATTGTCCGCCGCGCGGCTCATCATGTGGATGAAGGCATCTTCCAGGCTGGGCGCCGAATGCGCCCAGGTGAACGCCGGGTCCTGGCGCCACTGGGTGATCGCCGCTTCCAGGCGGGCGGCATCGGTGCCGCTCACATGCAAGGCATTGCCGAACGGCGCCACCATCTCGATCCCCGGCACGCCGGCGAGCCGCTTGGCCAGCCCGCCGACATCGCCGCCTGATACGGTCCAGGTGGTCAGCCCGGCTTGCCGCACGACGGCGTCGGTCGTGCCCTGCGCCAGCAGCCGGCCATAGGCGAGATAGGCGATCTCGTGGCAACGCTCGGCTTCGTCCATGTAGTGCGTGCTGACCAGCACGGTGAGCCCGCCGGCGGCCAGCGCATGAATCTGGTCCCAGAATTCGCGCCGTGCCTTGGGATCGACGCCGGCCGTCGGCTCGTCGAGCAGCAGCAGCTTGGGCGCATGCAGGATGCAGGCGGCAAGCGCCAGGCGCTGCTTCCAGCCGCCCGACAGCTCGCCGGCGAGCTGCCGCTGGCGATTGGCCAGGCCGAGGCGTTCGAGCGCCGTCGTCACCGCGCGGCGACGCTCGGCGACACCGTACATGCGCGCGACGAAGTCGAGATTCTCGCGGATGCTCAGATCCTCGTAGAGGCTGAAGCGCTGCGTCATGTAGCCGACCTGGCGCTTGATCGCCGCCGTCTCGCGGATGAGGTCGTAGCCGAGACACGTGCCCGAGCCGCCGTCGGGCGTCAGCAGGCCGCACAGCATGCGGATGGTCGTCGTCTTGCCGCTGCCGTTAGGGCCGAGGAAGCCGTAGATGCGGCCGCGCCGGACCTGAATGGAGAAATCGTCGACGACGGTCCGGCCGCCGAAGCTTTTGCTCAGGCCGCGCACGTCGATGACGATGTCGTTGGTTTCGTTCATCGCACGACCCGCAATTCGACCGGCTGGCCGGGGTGCAAGCGCTCGGCGCCTGAAACCGGCCGCGCCTCGACCAGAAACACCAGCTTGGCGCGCGTCGTCTGGCTGTAGATCACCGGCGGCGTGAACTCCGCCTGCGGCGCGATGAAGCTCACCGCCGCCTCGAGGTCGGGCGCGCAGCCGTCGCACGACAGGCGCAGCTTCTGCCCGACCTGGATCGCGCCGAGCTGCGGCTCCGGCACGAAGAAGCGGATCTTGACGTTGCCGGCCGGCAGCAGCGAGACGACCGGCGATCCGGCCGGCACGAACTCGCCTTCGACATAAAGCGTGTCGGCGACGAGCGCGGCGGCCGGCGCCGCCGCGGCGCGCTGCGACAAGCGCCATTCGGCCTGCTCGAGCGTGGATTTCGCCGTCGCCACGCTCGCCGCCGCCATGGCGATCGCGTCCTCGCGCGCGGCGAGGCGTGCCGTGGCGAGCTGCGCGGTCAGCTCGGCGACGCGGGCCTGGTCGCGCCGGTAGGCGGAGCGCGCCTCGTCGACCCGCGACTGCGCCGCGACCTTGGCGGCAAGCAGTTGCTCGCTGCGCCGGAGCTCGGACTCGGACAGGCGCAGCGACGCCTCGGCCTGATTGCGCTGGGCGGCGATGGCGTCGAGCTCCGTCGGCCGCCGGCCCTTCTTCAGGTCTTCGAGCTGCGCCTCGGCCTGCCGCAAACGGCCCACCGCCTCGTCGCGCGCGGCGCGCTCGGCCGTATCGTCGAGCGTGAACAGCAGATCGCCGACAGCGACGCGCTGCCCTCGCATCACCGCCAGCGTCTGCAACGTGCCGGCGGCCGGCAGGCCGACGCGCACATACTCGCCTTCGACGTAGCCCTGGTAGAAACCGGGCACGGATGGCGCGGCACCAAGCGCGCCCGCCAGCCACATGGCCGCGCCGGCCAGCGCCTGCCAGACGCCGTCGAAGACGCTCACGGCCGCGGCTCCGCGCTCGGCGCCGGCGCCAGACTGCGCCGCAGCATGTCGATGTGCTGGGCGACGAAGCGCGGCGCGTCGAGGCGCTCCCCGGAATGACGCTCGAAGGCGTGGCGCCACAGCCCGATGAACAGCATGGGCGCGATGATCAGGCGCACGGTGTCCTTGACCTCGACCGGGCGGAACTCGCCGCGCGCGATGCCGCGCGCAAGAATGCCGGAAAACAATTTGAAGCCGCGGCCGATCACTTCCTTGAGGTAGAACCGCGCGAGATCGGGGAAGTTCCCGGCTTCGGCCAGCATCAGCTTGGGGATGGCGCCGATCGGCGTCTCGCCGATCACCTGGCCGAGCCGGCGCAGCACGACGGCGAGCAGGTCGGCGGTCGGCCCGGGAAAGTCGCTCGCGGCCGCCTCGGCCTGGGCGATGTTGGGGACGATCGCCGCGCGCACCACCGCTTTGAACAGCGCCTCCTTGCTGTCGAAATAGAGATAGAGCGTGCCCTTGCTGATCCGCGCCCGCGCCGCCACGTCGTCGAGCCGCGCCGCGGCGAAGCCGCGCTCGGCGAAGACCGCCAGCGCCGCCTCCAGGATCTCCGTCGGCCGCGCCTCCTTGCGCCGGCGCCAGCGGCGGGGGGTGGCGGCGGACCGGGCTGCGCTCGGCGTCTGCGCGGCGGGTAGCCGTGCACCCGACTTCTGCGCGGCTGGGTTCTTCCTGCCACGCCTGGCGCCGCGCGCGGCCCGCCCGACTTCTCCGCTCTCCTGCACCGAGGTCTTTCCAATTCATTAATAACTGACTGGTCAGTTATTAGAATAGGCGCGAAGGACGATTCTGTCAACCGCTGCCGACGGACCACTGGCCGGTCCCGGCCTGGGCCATCGCATCTGGACGACATCATTCATTATTCATTCTCTCGTCATCGCCGGGCCTAACCCGCGACTGTCCGTTGAGCGTCCGCACGATGCGCTCAG
>JACQDQ010000346.1 GCA_016201015.1 Pseudomonadota bacterium
GCCCCTACGAAAGCGCTGCTCTGCGCGCTCCGCGACCGCTCTGCGTCCTCTGCGTTAAAATATCCGACTGCACGGCGGCCCGGCAATGACGGTCTTAGAAATTCGTATTCATGCCTTACACCTCGTTTGCTCACTGCGATTCTCGTTTTGAAGAGGAGGCCACGATGACACTCGACAGACGGAAGAACTCACGGCGCTCGGTTTTGCAGGGCGGTGCCGCGTTGGCGCTGAGCGGCCTGCTGCCGGCGCGCGTCTTGGCCCAGGGCCAGCCGCTGCGGCTCGGCATCCTGACGCCGCTGACCGGCGCCGGCGGGGCGGACGGGCCGCGCATGCTCAAGGCGATGCAATTGGTGATCGAAGAGGTCAATGCCGCCGGCGGCCTGCTCGGCCGCAAGATCGAGGTGGTGGTCGAGGACGGTCAGACCAATCCCGAGGCGGCTGTGCGCGCCGCGCGCAAGCTGATCGACGTCGACAAGGTGCCGGCGATCATGGGCACCTGGGCCTCGGCGGTGACGACGGCCGTGGCGCCGCTGTGCTGGGAAGGCAAGGTCTTCCTCACCACCACATCAGGCGCCGATTCGATCACCAAGCTGCCGCATCAGGGCTATCTGATCCGCACGCAGCCCAATAACCACCTGCAGGCGCGGAAGCATGCCGAGTTCATCGCCGCGCTCGGCATGAAGCGCGTTTTCATCATGTCGATCCAGGCGCCGTTCTCGCAGCCGACGCAGGACCGCCTCATGGACGTGCTCAAGGAAAGGAACTCGGCGCTTGTCGGCGGGCTGATCTACGACAAGGACAAGACGACTTATCGGTCGGAGGTGGACCAGGCGCTCAAGACCAAGCCGGATATCCTTTACCTAAACGGCTACGCGCCCGACGTGACGATCGTCTTGCGCGATCTCTATCGCGCCGGCTTCACCGGCGCGCGCTTCGCGCAATACTAAGCGGTGACCGGCAAGGTGCTGGAGTCGCTGCCGCCGGAGGTGACCGACGGAACCTACATCGTGCAGCCCTCGGCCGATGTCGGCTCGCCGGCCTACGAGCTGGCCAAGAAGCGCCTCGGCCTGGCCGACCCGGATTCCTACGAGTGCGCGGCGACCGACTGGGCCAGCCTGGTCTGCTTGTCGATCGCCAAGGCCAAGGAGGCGACCGGCACCGCCATCCGCGACAATGTGCGCAAGATCTCGCAAGGCGCGGGGACCAAGGTCTATAGCGCGGTCGAGGGGTTGAAGCTGCTCGCCGAAGGCAAGGAGATCAACTACGAAGGCGCCAGCGGCCCGTGCGACTTCGACGAGATCGGCGATATCCTCGACGCCAAGTTCCGCTATACGCAGGTCGAAAAGGGCAAGTTCAAGTTCCTCCGGATCGCCTGAAGGGCCGAACGATCGCGTGATCGCCGAGATCGTTCAGCTCATCGTCAACGGGGTGATGGCCGGCACCGTACTCGCGGTGCCGGCCATCGGCCTTACCGCAATGTATGCGGTGCTGCGCTTTCCCAACTTTTCCGTTGCTTCGCACGCCACCGTCGGCGCCTTCGCCGGCTATATGGCCAATGTCCAGTTCGGCCTGCCGATCGTTCCGTCGGTCGCCATCGCCTTTGCCGTCGCCGGCGTCTTCGGCGTGGCGACCGACGAGGTGGTGCTGAAGCCGCTGCGCCCGGCCGGCTACATGGCGACGGCCGTCGCCTCCGTCGCCCTGACCATCGCGCTCGAGAATGTCGTGCGCTTCGCCTTCGGCAACGACCAGCGCGGCTACGACCTGCCGATCTTCCGCGACTGGCGGCTGGGCGAGATCCGCATCGGCCCGCAGCAGGTCGAGAATCTGGCGATCGCCGCCGCGGTCATGACCGCCTTGTTCCTGTTTCTCGCCTTCACCCGCACCGGCAAGGCGATGCGCGCCGTCGCCGACAACCCGACGCTGGCCGGCATCAAGGGCATCAACGCGGTGGTCGTGGCGCGGCTGGTCAGCTTCGTCGGCATGGGTCTCGCCGGGCTTGGCGGCATGCTGCTCGGCCTCGACACGACGATCGATCCGCTCACCGGCTTCCGCGCCATCCTCTCGATCTTCGCGGCGGCGGTGGTCGGCGGCCTCGGCAGCATTCCCGGCGCGGTCATCGGCGCCTTGACAATCGGCGTCGGCGAGGAGCTCTGCCTGCTGTTCCTGTCGCCCGACTACCGCAGCGCCGTCGGCTTCATGGCCATCCTCCTCGTGCTGACATTGCGGCCGCGCGGCATCCTCGGCGAGCGCGCCTACTAGCCGGCGGGAGCGGCATGGAAAATTATCTGATCGCCACCGCCGTCTTCGGCTGCATCTACGCGCTGCTCACGCTCGGCCTCAACGTCGTCTGGGGCATGGCCGGCATCATCAATCTCGGTCTCGCCGGCTTCTTCGCGGTCGGCGCCTATGTCTCGGCTCTGCTGACCCTCAAGCTGCATGTTCCGATCGCCGTCGGCCTGGTCGCGGGAGCCATCGTCGCGGCGGCGAGCGGCACGGTCGTCGCCCTCATCACGGCGCGGCTGCGCGGCGACTATCTGGCGATCGTGACGCTCGGCTTCTCCGAAGCGGTGCGCATCATCGCCAGCAACGAGATATGGCTGACCAACGGCACCGACGGAATCTCCGGCATTCCCGGCCCCTATCGCGGCCAAATCACGCCCGAGCTGTTCAATCTGCTGTTTCTCGGCATCGTGGTCGTAGCCGTGGCGGTCGTCATGTGCCTTGCCGAACGCCTGCGCGCTTCGCCGTTCGGCCGCGTGCTGCATGCCATCCGCGACGACGAGCAGGTGACCGCGGTCGCCGGCAAGCATGTGATCGCGTTCAAGGTCAAGGCCTTCGCCGTGAGCGCGGCGACCATGGGCCTGGCCGGCGCCCTCTACGGCCACTACACGTCGTACATCGCGCCCGACATCTACAGCCCGCTGATCACGATCAACATCGTCCTGGCGCTGGTCGCCGGCGGGCGCGGCAACAACTACGGCTCGCTGGTCGGCGCCTTCCTGGTGGTGTTCGTGCTGGAAGCGACGCGCTTTCTCGCGCCGCTGGCCAAGGGCCTGAGCCATGTCCAGGTCGCCGCGCTGCGCGAGCTCATCATCAGCGTCGGCCTGATCGTCATCCTGCGCTATCGGCCGACCGGGCTGCTGGCCGAGCGTCGGCCGCGCATCCGGCTGACCGACGACAAGCCGGCCGCCGCCGGATCGTGACGCGTGGCGGCCGCTCTCAGCGCGCCTTGCCGCCGTTGGTATCGTAACGGCGGTAGCGCTGGCCCTTGAGCACGGTGCGCGAATAGCGCGGCGTGTCCTCGAAGATGATTTCGCTGCCGCGGTCGTCGAAGGCGATCGGCACGACCAGCAGATCGGCAAGCGCCGTCAGCACACGCTGATGGTCGTCGGGGCGGGCGAAGATCAGCATGAAGCCGCCGCCGCCGGCGCCGAGCAGCTTGCCGCCGAGCGCGCCGGCGCCACGCGCCCGCGCATAGATGTCGTCGACGAAAGCCGGTGCGATGCGCGCGCTCAAGCTCCGCTTGAGCCGCCAGGTCTCGTCGAGCAGGCGGCCGAACTCGCCGATCTCGGTGGTCGCTGCCAGCAGCGCCGCCGCCTCGTCGACCAGGCGGCGCATCGCCGTAAGTTCGCTCTGGCGCTGGGGGATGGCGGCGACCTGCGCCTGGGCGATCTCCGAGGCCGAACGCGGCACGCCGGTGTAGAACAGCAGCAGATGGCGCTGCAGCTCCTCGACGCGCGCATTCGCTACGGCAAGCGGGCGGACCGCGAAGGCGCCGTCCGGCGCGATGTCGATGCGGTTCAAGCCCCCATGCGCCGTGGCGATCTGATCCTGCACGCCGACGCCTTCCTTGAGCAGGTCGAGCTCGACATGGATCGCCTCGCGCGCCAGCGCGGCCTTGTCCAGGCGCTCGCCCTTGAGGCGGTGCAGGGCGTTGAGCAGGCCGACGGTGAAGGCGGAGGAGGAGCCGAGCCCCGAGCGCGCCGGCAGGTCGCCGTCGTGATGGATTTCGACGCCCTGATCGATGCCGAGATATTCGAGCGTGGCGCGCGCCGCCGGGTGCGCGATCTCGCTGCGCTCCTTCACCAGCTCGATGCGCGACCACACGATGCGGCTGCGATGCTCGAAGAACGGCGGCAGGAAGCGGCAGGTGATGTAGCAATAGCGGTTGATGGTCGTCGCCAGCACCGCGCCACCGTGCTCGCGGTACCAGCCGGGATAATCGGTGCCGCCGCCGAAGAACGAGACGCGGAAGGGCGTGCGGCTGATGATCATCGCGCGTGTCCGGCGAAGAAAGCCGAGGCCGCGCGCAAGGACTCCGGCGTGCCGATGTCGATGAACGGCACCGCCTGGCGCAGTCCGTAGAGGCCGGCGCCGCACAGGCCGGGGAAGACGTCGCGCTCGAGCGACACCGGCCGGCCTTCGGCGATCGCCGCGATCGCCTCGCGCTCGATCAGATAGACGCCGCCGTTGATGTCGCCGGGGCCGGCCGCCTGCGGGCGCTTCTCCTCGAAGGCGATGATCGCGCCGCCGGCTGCGCTGCGGACGGCGCCATAGCGCGAACGGTCGGCGACCGGGATCAAGGTGAGCGTCGCGCGGGCGCGGCGCGACCGGTGAAGCGCCAGCAATGCCGCGAAGTCGACCGCCGCGTAGCTGTCGCCGTTGAGCACGAGCACGGTCTGCGAGCCGAGATGCGGCAGCGCCAGCCTGAGCGCGCCGCCGGTGCCGAGCGGCCTATCCTCGAATGAGGACACGATCTGCGTGTCGGCCAACTGGCGCCGCGAGATATAGGCGGACACTTCGTCCGCGCGGTGGCCGAGAGCGAGCACGATGCGGCGCGCGCCGGCCTTGGCGACCTGATCGAGCAGATGGTCGAGGAAGGGCCGCCCGTCGATTTCCGCCATCACCTTCTGCCCGTCCGGCAGCACGGCACGCAGGCGCGTGCCCTGGCCGCCGGCGAGGATCGCGACGTCGATGGCGTCAAGCGGTGCCACGCGCCACGTGCTCGCGCCAATAATCGAGCATGTCGCGCAATGTCTGCGCGTACGGAATCTTCGGCTGCCAACCGGTCGCCGCCGTGAACTTCGCGGTCGAGGGGATCTGCAGGGTCACGTCCTTGGGCCTGAGCAGCGCCGGATCGACCGCGATTGCGATCTCGCCTTTGTAGCGCTTCATGCCGAGCAGCATCGCCAGCATCTCGCGGATGGTCATCGTCACCGGCCCGCCGATATTGTAGACCTCGCCCGGCGGGCAGCTCGTGACCAGCAGCCAATAGGCGCGGATAGTGTCGCGCACGTCGCAGAAGGTGCGCACCGAGTCGAGATTGCCGACGCGGAGGATCGGCTCCTGCTTGCCGGCCTCGATGCGGGCGAGCTGCAGCGCGAACCAGCTATCGACGAACACCTCGCCGCGCCTGGGTCCCGAATGCGTGAACATACGGCTGCGGATCGTCTTCACGCCGTGCGCATGGAAATACATATAGGCCAGCATGTCCTCGCCGACCTTGCTCACCGCATAGGGGCTGACCGGCCGGAGCGGGCACGTCTCGGTGATCGGCAGCTCGTCGCGGCTCACCTGGCCGTAGACCTCGGACGAGGAGCAGACATGGATCACCGGGTCGATGCCGGCGAGGCGCACCGCTTCGAGCAGGTTGGCGGTGCCGATGACGTTGGTGTCGAGCGTGTCGACAGGCGCGCCGAAGCTGGTCGGCACATAGGATTGCGCCGCAAGGTGGAAGATGGCGTCGGGCTTCGTCTGCGCGAGGATGCGGATGAGCGAGGCGAGATCGCGCAGATCGCCGTCGTGCAACGTTACCCGTCCGATTACGCCGAGGATGTTGTCCTTCGGGCTGCGCCAGCGCTTGAGCCCGTGCACGGCGACGCCCGGATGCTCGGCGAGAATGTACTCGGCCAAATGCGAGCCGACGAAACCGGTGATGCCGGTGATGAGGACGCGCTCGATGCGGCGGGAGGTGGGCATGGGTCAGCCGTCGACGACCAGGCGGCCGGACGACGCGATCGCTCCGTGTAGGGGCGGGTCTCCGACCCGCCCGTCACTGTTTCCGTCGGCCGCACCGCGGGCCGGTTGGAAACCGGCCCCTACGCGGAGAGCGACGGCCCGGGCATGACGGAAAAGGAAAATAGACGTCTGAAGCACGCGACTACTCCAACCCCTTGCTGCGCATGAACTCGGCGACCTTGCCGGTGACGTAGTCGCGCGCCGCCGCGTCGACCGCCTGATGATTGCCGAAGGTGACGCCGCCCTTCATCACGCGGCTCGCGTTCTCCAAGCCGCCGATCACGCGATGCGGATAGAGCTTCATCGCCGGCTGCGCCGCGATATTGCCGGCGATGATCGGCCGCGTCTCGATGCGGGCCTGGTTAAGGAATTCCATGAACTGCTGCACCGTAAACGGCGCATTGTCGCGCACGGTCATCGGGAAGCCGAAACAGGAACTACGGGCGCGCGGCGTCTCCTCCTGGAACAGGAAGAACTCCGCGTAGCGGCCGAGATCGCGCCGCCACGTCGCAGTGTTTTCGCGCCGGATATCGACGAAGCCGGCGAGCTTGGGAAGCTGCACCGAGCCGAAGGCGCCCTGCAATTCGGTGGCGCGCAGATTGTAGCCGACATTGACGAACAGGAATTTCGGATCGATGTCGGGGTAGCGCCGCGTCACCGCCTCGCGGTTCTCCAGCTCGCGCGTCCAGCCATGCGCGCGCAGGATGCGCATGAGTTCGGCGAGCGCCAAGGCCTGGGTCACGCAGATGCCGCCTTCGAGCGTCGTCATATGGTGCGATAAATAGAAGC
>JACQDQ010000347.1 GCA_016201015.1 Pseudomonadota bacterium
GAGCGGCGCATCGAGTTCCGCATCGGCATCAACGTCGGCGACATCATCATCGATGGCGGCGACATCTTCGGCGATGGCGTCAATGTCGCGGCGCGGCTGGAAGCGCTCGCCGAACCCGGCGATATTTGGGTGAGCCGCACGGTGCGGGAACAGGTGCGCGACAAGCTCGCGTTCGCCTTCGAAGATATGGGAGAGCGCGAAGTCAAGAACATCGCGCGGCCGATCAAGGCGCACAGGGTACGCTACGACGGCCAGTTACCGGCCGCGACTTTTGCTGCCACCGCTGCCGTTCCCCGTCCAGGCAAGAGTGCGACAGCGCGGCCCTCCCTCCGTCGACCGCTCTGGTTCGCCGCAGCCGCCATCGCAGTGGTTGCCGCTGCTGCCGGTGCGTGGTTCACGCTGAAATCGGGACCGAGCCCAGGCGGAAATGTCGCCTCGGCGGGCCGGCCATCCATCGCCGTCCTGCCGTTCAACAACATGAGCGGGGATCCCTCGCAGGACTATTTCAGCGACGGGATCACCGAGGAGATTCTGACCGCGCTGGCGCGCACGCCGACGCTGTTTGTCACCGCGCGCAATTCCTCGTTCACGTTCAAGGGCAAGGCGGTGAACGTAACGGAGGCGGGCCGCACGCTGGGCGTACGCTACATCGTGGAAGGCAGCGTGCAGAAGTCGGCGGACAAGGTGCGCGTCACGGTGCAGTTGATCGACGCGCAATCCGGCAACCATGTCTGGGCGGAGAAGTTCGACCGGCCGTTCAAGGACATCTTCGCAGTCCAGGACGAGATCACCGCGACCATCGCCGCGCGGCTCGGCGCCAGGTTGCAAAAGGCGGGGGTCGATGTCGCGCTGCGCAAGGCGGCGGTCGATCTGGGTGCCTACGACTACTACCTGCGCGGCCGGGCCTTGCGGCAGACCGCGGCAAAGGGCCCGACGCTGGAATCGCGAGCGATGTTCGAGAAGGCGATCGAGATCGACCCGAGATTCGCTTCGGCCTATGCCGAGCTCGCTTATACCTACTACCGGGAAGTCGCTCTCAGGTGGGACGTGGCGAACCGCGCGCTCGCGCTCGCCAAGGGGGTGGAACTGGCGGAAAAGGCCCTCGCACTCGACGCGACGCTGCCATTCGCCCATTTGACCCGCGGCGATCTGTATATGCGCCAGCATCAGTACGATCAGGCAGTGACCTTGGTGCAAAGGGCGATCGACCTAAACCCGAGCGATCCAGAGAACTATGCTGCTCTTGCGAATATTTTCGCTTTCATGAATCGCTCGGGCGAGGGGCTGCCGCTGATTCAAAAGGCGGTCGCGCTCGATCCGCTCCATGAGCCGGTTTTCGACATGTATTTGGGCAGGGCGTACACCTTCACCGGTAAATTCGCCGAAGGCATCCCGCATCTTCGCCTTTGCGCGAGCCGGGTGCCGGAGTTTTGGCCGTGCCACGCTTATCTGGCGTCGGCCTATGCGCAATCCGGCATGCTGGACCTCGCGCGCCAAGAGCTCGCGGAGACGCGCCGCTTCTACCCGGTGAAGTCCCTCAAGCAGTACCGTGAGGAAGGCGACCTTCAACCGGGTTCCGAGACAGACTTGTTCTTCAAGGGCCTCGTTCTGGCCGGCCTGCCGGAATAGGCGCGAGCTCACGCCAATCCGGTTGGCATCAACGGTGACAACCGATTCGGTGCAGTTGATCAGGCGCAGGTTGCTGAGCTGCGTGCCGATGGTGTGGAAGGCGGCCTCGAGATCGGCCTCGGTCGGCGAATTGAAGAACTGGGCCGGGCTCGTCGCGCAATCATGCACCACCTGCTGGGCGGTTGCATCGTTGGTCTCGAACAGGACGGTGTAGACCTGCACGTGCAGATTCTTCACCGAGGTGCACACCTGCAGGAAGCGCGAGTCGATAACGGCGCGCGCCGTCGTCGCGTTGGTGGTGCCAAGCCGGCCCTCCGACAGGCGGCCATAGGCGGTGTACTCGGACGATATGAAGTTGTTCTCGCCGTCGGTCATCATGATGATGGCCTTCTTCCAGCCCGTCGTATCGTAGGGCAGTCCCTCGGTGAAGGGCGAGCCGGGCGAGATCACCCGCCAGCCCCACACCATACCGACATTGCCCTGCGTGCCGCTGCCGCTATAGGCGAGCATGGCATTGATCGCGTTGATCACGGTCGGCTTGGCGCTGGTCAGCGGGGTGATCGCCGTCGGGCAGGCGCGATTGGGCCCGGTGATGTTGGCGATGAATTGGTTGGAGACCGCCGGCCAGGTTGGGCTTAGCGTTTTCGGCCAGAACCAGCGCGGCCACTTGCCGCCGGTGGCGGCGTCCTCGTCGCTCACGTCGTGCGGGCTTGGGCGTTCCTCGATGCAGCCCTTCCACGGCGCGCTCGCCGGATAGGACGGGCTGGCTCCAAGGTTGCTGATCAGGGCGGAATTGCCGGTGCCGATATTGACCGTGGTGACGAAGGGGACGACGCCAATCTTCAACTTGGTGGCGACGGTCTGCGAGCCGAACAAGATGTTGGTGAGGTCGGTCGCCGCGGTTTTGAGCGAAACCAGCTTCGAGCCAGACATCGAGCCGGTGTTGTCGAGCACCATGACCACTTCGAGGCCGTTGATCTCGCGCGTGATCTGATTCTTGGCGGCCACCGTCAGCGTGTTGAAGCCGGCGAGGCGCATCAGCGTGGTGTCGACGTCGGCGGTCGCGCTGATGTTGATCACGTCGCCGGTGATGGTCATCACCGGCGTCGCCGGAACGCCGAGCTTGGTCGCCGGATAATTTGCGTCAAAGTGCCGCTTCATCACCGCTTGCAGCTGGTCGTTCGTGCCCTGCGAGGAGCCCACCGCCAGGCCGGCGGCGTCGATCGCCATCTCCAGGCGCGACTTGACGACGAGCGCGCGCGTCAGGTCGATCGAGGCCCCCGCCGCCATCAGCAACGGCGGGATGGCGATGGCGGCAATCACCGCCGTGGCGCCGCCGCGGTCGGTCGCAACGCGCGTCGCGCGGCGGGCAAAGCCACCCATCCGGCCCAGTCCAGCCGCAAGGCGCGCGGTAAGCCGCAAGGTCACGACCCGCCGCCCCCCGGCCATGCAGCCGGACGTCAGGCGCGGCGCGGCCGGACTTAGGGCTTCTTGTTCGGCGCGCCCTTGCTCAGCGCGGCCTCGATGTTCTTGAGGTTGTCGCGTGCCTTGATCGTCACGAACAGCATGGCCGACAGCGGCAAGCCGATCGACAGGACCGCCCAGATCGCGATCCAGACGTGCGGCGCCGAGTTCTTCCAGAAGAAGAAGATCAGAATCAACATCAGCAGGACGCCGATATTGATCACGAACGACACGATCGAGCGCGGCCCGCTCTCGAACGCATCGAGCCCGTTCGTGACGGAGATGAAGTCCGAGGAGAAGGTGGCGATGGAAAAAGAGGTCGACGACATCTACCAGCGCTTCCTCGTGACCGTCGCGACCGGACGAAAAAAGACGGTCGACGACATTCGCGCGATCGCCGAGGGGCGGGTGTGGAGCGGTCAAGACGCGATGGCGCGCGGCCTCGTCGATGAGATGGGCGGGCTGGTCGATGCGGTCCGTCGGGCGAAGGCCGAGGCGAGCCTCGACCCGAACGCACCGGTCGAGCTGGTGACCTTGCCGAGGACGCGCGAGGCC
>JACQDQ010000333.1 GCA_016201015.1 Pseudomonadota bacterium
CGGGTCGACATCGTGGTGACCCTGCAGAATGTCTCGACAGCGATCACGGCGTCGATGCTTGTCGGGGTGGTGTTGGGCACGGCTTTGCAAAGCGCCCCGGCCGTCCGGCGGATATTCGATCCGTTATTGGCGACCTACTACGCCATTCCGATCTATGCCTTCTATCCGCTGCTGATCGTGCTGTTCGGCCTCGGCGATCTGCCGCAGATCAGCATCGGGTTCCTCCTGGCGGTCATGGCGGTCGTCATCAACACGTTGAACGGGCTCGACCGCGTTCCCTGGGTCCTGCTCAAGGCCGCACGCGTCCATCGGCTGGGTCCGCTGACGACGGTGCTCAAGGTCCGACTGCCGTTCGCCGTCCCCTATATCTTCACGGGCTTCAAGCTGGCGGTCGCCTACTCGTTCATCGGCGTCATCGGCGCCGAGTTCATCACCTCGAGCCGCGGCATCGGCTATGAGATTTCGTATGCCTACAACAATTTCGATAACGCCGCGATGTACGCGCTGATCCTGTTCATTCTGATCATCGTCATCACGATCAACATGTCGCTGCATCTCTGGGAGAGTAGGTTGATGACGCGCCGGCGTCGCTAGGCGGCAGGATGAAGGGACGCGATCCATTCCTCCTGGTCATCATCCTGGTGGCGGCGTGGCAAGTTCTCTACGCGGCCGTCGGCGGCATTGCCTTGCGCTCGCCGGCGGCGACGTTGCAAAGCGCGGTCGCGATGCTCGGCGACGTACGATTCCTGCCGCATCTGAGGGAAACGCTGCAGGCCTTCGCGGAGGGGTTTGCCATCGCGGTGGCGACCGGTCTCTTCGTCGGCGTCGCGCTCGGCGCCAACCGCTTTGCCGGAGAGGTCGCCGAGCCGATCCTGGTCGCGCTCTATTCGATTCCGAAGGTCACTCTCTATCCAGTGGTGCTGCTGATCTTCGGCATCGGCATGCCGGCCAAAATCGCCTTCGGCGCCATTCACGGCATCGTGCCGATCTCGATCTTCGCCATGAACGCGATCCGCAACATCAACCCCGTCTACGTGCGGACCGGCAGGGTGTTGCGGCTGTCGCCCTTCGCCGCCGCACGAAGTATCTTAATACCCGCCGCGTTGCCCGAGGTCGTGACCGGAATTCGCGTCGGCTTTTCCCTGACCTTGATCGGCACGCTGATCGGCGAGATGTTCGGCTCTCAGCGCGGGCTCGGGCATCTACTTATGCAGGCGATGAGCCGGCACAACATGGATACCATCATGGCCCTGACGCTGCTGCTGGTGGTGTTTGCCGCCTGCGTAAACGGTGGCCTGCTCGCCCTGGATCGCCGGCTGCATCAGCGCGCTTAGGCGCGCTGACAGACCCTGAAGCTAGAACAGCCCCTCGATCTTCCCCTCGGCATTGACCTTGATGTTGTTGGCCGCCGGCACCCTGGGCAGGCCGGGCATGGTCATGATCTCGCCGCAGACGATGACGAGAAATTCGGCGCCGGCCGAGACCCGCACCTCGCGGATCGGCACCACGTGGTTGGCCGGCGCGCCCTTGAGGTTGGGATCGGTCGAGAAGCTGTACTGGGTCTTGGCGATGCACACCGGGTAGTGGCCGAAGCCGCCGGCCTGCAGCTCCTTGATCTGGTCGCGCACCTTGCTGTCGGCGACGATGTCGCTGGCGCCGTAGAGCTGCGTGGCGATGGTTTTGATTTTGTCCCACAGCGGCATCTCGTCGGGGTAAAGCGGCTTGAACTTCGACGTGCCCTTGTCGCAGATGCGCACCACGGCGCGGGCCACCTCGGCCGCACCGGCGGCGCCGGCCGCCCAGTGATCGGCGATGAACGCCTCGACGCCGAGATCGGCGCAGGCCTGCTTCACCAGATCGATCTCGGCCGGCGTGTCGTTGCTGAAGCGGTTGAACGACACGACCAGCGGCACGCCGAATTTCTGCACGTTGGTGACGTGGCGCTGCAGATTGGCCAGGCCTTTCTTGAGGGCGTCGAGATTCTCGTTCTTCAGCGCGTCCTTGGCGACGCCCCCGTGCATCTTGAGCGCGCGGATGGTAGCGACCAGCACGGCGCAGTCGGGCTTCAAGCCGGCCTTGCGGCACTTGATGTCGAAGAACTTCTCGGCGCCGAGATCGGCGCCGAACCCGGCCTCTGTCACCACGTAGTCGGCAAGCTTGAGCGCCGTCGTGGTGGCGAGCACTGAGTTGCAGCCATGCGCGATGTTGGCGAACGGGCCGCCGTGGATGAAGGCGGGGTTGTTCTCCAATGTCTGGACGAGATTCGGCGCCAGCGCGTCCTTGAGCAGCGCCGTCATTGGGCCCTGCGCCTTGAGGTCGGCGGCGCGCACCGCCTTGCGGTCGCGCGTATAGCCGACGATGATGTTGCCGAGCCGGCGCTGCAGATCGTCGAGGCTGGTCGACAGGCAAAAGATCGCCATCACCTCGGAGGCGACGACGATGTCGAACCCGTCCTCGCGCGGGAAGCCGTTGGCCACGCCGCCCAGAGACGAGACGATCGAGCGCAGCGCGCGGTCGTTCATGTCGAGGGCGCGGCGCCAGGCGACGCGGCGTGGATCGATGCCGAGGGT
Source organism: Pseudomonadota bacterium (assembly GCA_016201015.1). Taxonomy (GTDB): domain Bacteria; phylum Pseudomonadota; class Alphaproteobacteria; order CACIAM-22H2; family CACIAM-22H2; genus JACQDQ01. The sequence goes on from JACQDQ010000333.1 coordinate 2,571, forward strand.
GTTGCCCCAGTAGACATGGTTGTCGATGAGCGCGGCGAGCAGGTTGTTGGCGGCGCCGATCGCGTGGAAGTCGCCGGTGAAATGGAGGTTGATGTCCTCCATCGGCACGACCTGGGCGAAGCCGCCGCCGGCGGCGCCGCCCTTGACGCCGAAGCACGGGCCGAGGCTCGGCTCGCGCAGGCAGAGAATCGCCTTCTTGCCGATGTGGTTGAGCGCGTCGCCTAGGCCGACTGTCGTCGTCGTCTTGCCCTCGCCGGCCGGCGTCGGCGTGATGGCGCTGACCAGGACGAGCCTGCCGTTGGGCCGGCTCTGCAAGGTCTTGATGTAGTCGATCGAAATCTTGGCCTTGTAGTGGCCGTAGGGCTCGAGGTTCTTGGCATCGATGCCGAGCTTGTCGCGCGCCACCTCGACGATCGGCCGCATCGTCGCCGCCTGCGAGATGGCGATGTCGGATTTGGGGCTGCGGTGCTGCTCGGCGGGGTCGCGCATGCCTCGCTCCTGCGGTATCCGTGACTCGTGCATGTTCTTAGCTCCCTAGACGATCTCCGGCCTTGAGGCCGGCGGTGTTTGCAAACTCCGCGGCGGCCAATTTGGCGCCGCCCTCTTGTCGTACCCGCATCACCTGAATGCGCCCATCGGCGCAGACCACGGTGAAGCCCTGGTCGTCGACTTCCATCACTTGGCCCATGGCGCCGCCGATGCCTGACGGGGTGCGGGCCGGGACCTTCCTCGTCTCGAAGATGGTGAGCTTCTTGCCGTTGAGCGTCGTCCACGCGCCGGGCTGCGGGTTGCATCCGCGCACCAGATTGTGGATGTGGAAGCCCTGGCGGCCCCAGTCGATGCGCGCGTTGTCGCTCGTGCACCAGCCCTCGTAGGTCGCCTTCGCTTCCTCCTGGGGAATCTTTGGCGCCTTGCCGGTCTTGACCAGGTCGACCGCCTCCATCATCGCCGCAACGCCCATCGGGAACAGCCGATCGAAGTACACCGAGGCCAGAGAATCGTCGTCGGAGACCGGCGTCTTCATTTGCAGCAGGATCGGGCCGGTATCGAGGCCGTCGTCCGGCCAAAAAATCGACAGGCCGGTTTCGGTGCGGCCTTGGATGATCGGCCAGTTGATCGAGCTCGGACCGCGGTGCAGCGGCAGCAGCGAGGGGTGGTACTGGATCGAGCCGTGGGTCGGGATATTCAGAAAGCCGGATGGCACGAACAGCGTGACATAGGCCATCACACAGAGATCGGGCTCGAGCGCCTTGAACTGGTCCCACACCTCGCCCGGCTTGCGGTAGGACTTGGGCTGATGGAGTGGCAGGCCGGCGGCCACGGCCGCCTCCTTGAGCGGGTCGGTCTTCTGCCCCTCCTTGTCGGGCGCGACATAGACGGCGGCGACGTTCTCGCCGCGCTTGAGCAGCGCCTCGAGCACGGCCTTGCCGAAGGCCTGTTGTCCGTGAACGACGATACGCATGAGCCTTTGTCCCCCTGTGCTCAGACGGCGCCTTCGGCTCGCAGAGCGGCGACCTGGTCCTTCGAGTAGCCGAGTTCCTTCATCAGGACCTCGTCGGTGTGCTCCCCCAGCAGCGGCGAGGTCTTCACTTCGACACGCGTGTCCGACAGGTTGAGCGGGCAGCCGATGGTGAAGAACGTGCCGCGCTGCTTGTGCGGCACCTCGACGATCACGCCGCGCTCGCGCAGGGACTTGTCATCGATTAGATCCTTCATCGACATGATCGGACCGCACGGCACGTCGATGTCGTTGAGCTTCGTCATCACCTCCATTTTGGTAAATTTCTGCGTCCACTCTTCGATGATCGCCCAGACCCGATCGAGGCGCGGCAAGCGGGCCTGCGGCGTGGCGAAATTGGGATCGACGGCGAGCTCCGGCCGGCCCATGAGCTTGACCAGAGGCTCCCACACATGCGGCTGGATGATGACATAGCAATAGTCATTGGCGCCGCCTGGAGCGCATTTGACGGCGTTGCCCGGCTGGCCGCCGCCTGAGGCATTGCCGGCGCGCGGCGCGAAGTCGACGATTTCCTTGTTCGGGTATTCCGGCAGCGCCTTGTCACCCCATTTCGGATTGCCGTTCTTGCGTGCCCATTCGACGCGCTGCTGATCGCGCATCTTGACGCGGCAAAGGTTAAGCACCGCGTCCTGCATGAACAGCTCTACGCGCTGGCCGCGGCCAGTGCTCTGCCGTTGGATCAGCGCCGCCAGCATGGCGGCTACGCAGTGTATGCCGGTGCCCGAATCGCCGATCTGCGCGCCCGAGACGGTCGGCGGGCCATCTTCCCAGCCGGTGGTGCTGGAGTTGCCGCCCATGCATTGGGCGACGTTTTCATACGCCTTGTAGTCATAAAATGGGCCCGGGCCGAAGCCTTTGATCGAGGCGTAGATGACTCGCGGGTTGATCTTGTGGATCGTCTCCCAGGTGAAGCCCATGCGATCGAGCACGCCCGGGCCGAAATTCTCGATCAACAGGTCGGATGTCTTGAGCAGCTCGGTGAAGATTTTCTTCCCGTTCTCCGACTTCATGTTGATGGTAATGCCCCGCTTGTTGCAGTTGAGCATCGTGAAATAAAGGCTGTCGGCGTCGGGCATGTCGCGGAGTTGTCCGCGCGTGATGTCGCCGCGCCCGGGCGGCTCCACCTTGATCACGTCGGCGCCCAGCCAGCCGAGAATCTGCGTCGCCGATGGGCCGGCTTGGACGTGGCTCATGTCGAGCACGCGGATGCCGGCCAGCGCCTTGCCGGCCTGGCCCCACGGTTTCGTCGACGGCTTGGGCAGTCCGTGGCCTGCAGTCTTCGCTGCCGGTCGCGTCGATGCCTTCCGCGCCACCTTCGCCTTGCGGGCGACCTTCTTCGCCGCCGCCTTCCCCTTGGTCCGTGCCTTCGGCTTGCTCTTGTTCGGTGCTTTCTTATTGACCTTCGCCATCGCTGCCCCCGCTAGTTCACTTGTACATGGTCTGATTCTTGGTGCCCGGCGCGTACTCGTTCGGGTCGACCCAGATATTGATCACCGCCGATTTGCCTGATTTGGCGACTTGCTCGCGCGCCTGGCGCAGCGCTGGTGCAATCTTTGAGGCCTCGCGCACCTCTTCGCCGTAGCCGCCCCACATCTGCGGAAAAACGGAGAAATTCATGTCGCCGAGCTTGTTGCCGACATTGCCGCGCTGCTCGCCGTATTTGGCGATCTGTCCGTAGCGGATCTGGTTCATCGCCGAGTTGTTGCCGATGACCGCGATATAGGGGGCGCCGAAGCGATCGGCGGTCTCCATATCGAAGGCGGTCATGCCGAAGGCGCCGTCGCCGTAGTAGCAGAGCACCTCCTTCTTCGGATGGGCGAGCTTGGCGGCCATCGCGAAGCCAGTGCCGACACCGAGCGAGCCGAGCGCACCGGGATCCATCCAGTTGCCGGGCCCGCGGGGACGCACGGCCTGTGCCGAGATCGTCACGACGTCGCCGCCGTCGCCGATATAGATCGTGTCGTCGGTCAGGAACTCGTTGATCTCATAGGCCACCCGATAGGGGTGGATCGGCGTCTGCTCCGACTTGAACATCGGCATCAGCTTCTCTGTGGCTACGTCCTCCGCCTCTGAAAGCTGCTTCATCCACTGCCGGCGCGCCTGGCGCTTGTCGTTCTTCAGGCGGCCGGAAGCCGCCTGCAGCACCGCCTTGAGCACCGCGCCGGGATCGCCGACGATTCCGAACGAGACATCGCGGTTCTTGCCGACGGTGCGGTAATCGAGGTCGATCTGCACCAGCGTGGGCACGCTGATGCGCTTGCCATAGCCCATGCGGAAATCGAATGGTGTGCCGACGATGACGATGACGTCGGCCTTGCCGAAGGCAAGCGACCGGGTGCGGTCGAAATGATGCGGATCGCCGGGCGGCAGCAGGCCGCGGCTTGCACCGTTGAAGTAGCCGGGAATGTCGAGACCGCGCAGCAGCGCGATCGCTTCCTGATGTCCGCGCGCGGCCCATACTTGCTGACCGAACAGGATTGCCGGACGCTCGGAGTTCACCAGGATGTCGGCAAGCTTCTCGACGTCGTTCGGATCGCCGGCTGACTTGGTTGAGGCGCGGTATTTGCCGGGCTTCGGCAGCACGGCCTTCGCAATGTCGACTTCGCGATCGAGAACGTCGCGTGGGATTTCGAGATAGCTCGGCCCATATGCGCCGGCAAAACATTCGCGCGCTGCCATGGCGATCATGTCGGCGACGCGCTCGGTCGACATTACGGTCGAGGCGAACTTGGTGATCGGCCGCATGATGTCGACATGCGGCAGATCCTGCAGCCCGCCCATCCGCCATTGCGTGAGCGCGCTCTGTCCGCCGATATGGAGCACGGGGCTTTCGGAGCGGAACGCCGTGGCGATTCCGGTGATTGCATTGGTGCAGCCGGGCCCGGCGGTCGTCACCACGCAGCCGAGCCTGCCCGTCTGGCGCGCATAGCCATCGGCCGCGTGCGCAGCGGTCTGCTCGTGGCGCACGTCGACGATACGGATGCCCTCGTCGAGGCAGCCGTCATAAATGTCGATGATGTGGCCGCCGCACAGCGTGAAGATCGTGTCGACGCCCTCGGCCTTCAGCGCCTTGGCGACGAGATGACCGCCCGAGATGATGTTCGGGTCGGCGCTTTTGCGTTTAAGGGTGTCTTCCGCCGTGCTGGCGGCAGGCTTGGCTGTCTTTGTCGCAGTTGTGGCTTCAGCCATGTTTCTCTCCCTCTCCAAATTCGTGCGCCGGCATTCCGGCGGTTTCTCATTCAAGGTAGGTGACGTGCTTTTCGATGTGCTTGGCCAGATCCAGGCTGTGCTGGCGCACGAGCCGCTCCGCGCGGTCCGTCTCGCGCCGCTCCAGCGCCTCGATAATGTTCATGTGGTCGATGATCGAGCGCGTCACCCGATCGTCCTCGGAGATCGTCCGCCGTCGGATCGAGCGCATATGGATGAACAGGTTGTCCATGGTGTCGATCAGCGCGTGGTTGCGGCTCAGATTGACGATGCTCTGATGGAAGCGGATATTCGCCTCGGAGTATTCGTCGATACGCAAGCGCGGCTCGTGCGTCTCGAAGTCGGTGAACAACGCGCGCAGCGAAGCGATCTCGGCGTCGCTCGCTTGGAGCGTGATGAGCCGCGCGGCCATGCTTTCGAGCGCCGCCCAGACGGTGATGATCTCGAGGATTTCCTTCTTCGTCTTGCGGACGACGAACATGCCGCGCCGCGGCACGGAGCGCACCAACCCCTCTTGCTCCAGCCGGATGAGGGCCTCGCGGATCGGCGTGCGGCTGATCCCGAGATCGGCCGATAGCTGACGCTCGTCGAGGCGCAACTCCTGATTGGAGTCATAGATGTTCATCGACGTGATGGCCCGCTTCAGCGCGTCATGGGCCATCGACTTGAAGCTGAGACTGGCTTCAATCGGCCGCACGTCGAGTTTGACCGCCGTCACGCCACTTGCCTCCCGACCCTACCCGCATCGCCCTGTCCGCTTGCTCCGGCCAAATGGCGCGGTCCGTCGCGGACTATTCTTTGCACTGGCCGCTTTACAACCTTTTCCAGTCGAGTATTATGTATACCAGATACCAGACTCGCGCAAGACTCCCAAACGGCAAAGGAGCAGCCGGGTCAGCGACAAAGGGATGGCAGCTCGCTCGCCGACCTGAACGACGGAATGCTGTCGAGCAGGCAGTGGGTTGCGGCGAGCCGGGGGGAGACGCGTAGTGGAAGAAATCCAGGCGTTGTTTCACGGCTTTGCTGTCGTGCTGCAGCCGTTCAACCTCGTTTTGATGGTGATCGGAATCGTGCTGGGCGTGATCATCGGGGTCTTGCCCGGCCTTGGCGGCGCCAACGGCGTGGCGATCCTGCTGCCGCTCACCTTCTCGATGCCGCCCACCTCCGCCATCATCATGCTGTCGTGCATTTACTGGGGGGCTTTGTTCGGCGGCGCGATCACCTCGATTCTATTCAATATTCCGGGCGAGCCGTGGTCGGTAGCGACGACCTTCGACGGGCATCCGATGGCGCAGAAGGGCCAGGCCGGCGAGGCGCTGACCGGCGCCTTCACCTCGTCATTCGTCGGCGCCTTGGTCGCCGTCGTTCTCATCACCTTTCTTGCGCCGCTGGTCGCCAGATTCGCCCTGCGCTTCGGGCCGCCGGAGTTCTTCGCGGTTCAGTTCCTCACCTTCTGCAGCTTCATCGGCATGGGCAGAGGTTCGCCGTTCAAGACCATGGCATCGATGATGCTGGGATTTGCGATGGCGGCGGTCGGGCTCGACACGGTCACCGGCACGCTGCGCATGACCTTCGGCTGGAGCGAGCTGCTGCGCGGCTTCGACTTTCTGATCGCCGTCATCGGGCTGTTCGGCATCGGCGAGATTCTGCTCACGATGGAGGAGGGGCTGGCCTTCAAGGGCATGTCGGCCAAGCTCAATCTCAAGGTCGTGCTGCAAACTTGGCGGCAGCTGCCGGCTTATTGGCTTACATCGCTGCGCGCGTCGACAATCGGCTGCTGGATGGGCATCACGCCCGGTGGCGCGACGCCGGCCTCGTTCATGAGCTACGGCATCGCCAAGCGCTTTTCGAAGAACGGCGACAAGTTCGGCACCGGCGAACTGGAGGGCGTGATCGCGCCCGAGACCGCCGCGCACGCCGCTGGAACAAGCGCCTTGCTGCCGATGCTCACGCTCGGCATTCCCGGCTCGCCGACCGCGGCCGTCTTGCTCGGTGGTCTGCTGATCTGGGGGCTGCAGCCTGGGCCGCTGCTGTTCATCGAGCAGAAGGAGTTCGTGTGGGGCCTCATCGCCAGCATGTATCTCGGCAACATCGTCGGCCTTATCATCGTCCTCACTTGCGTTCCGTTCTTTGCCGCGATTCTGCGCGTCCCCTTCAGCATCATCGCCCCGATCATCCTCGTCATCTGCGCGGTGGGCGCCTACACGGTGCACAACGCCATGCTCGACATCTGGCTGATGGTGCTGTTCGGCGTCATCGGCTACGTGTTCAAGAAGCTCGACTACCCGCTGCCGCCGATGGTGTTGGCTCTCGTTCTCGGCGATATGGCCGAGAGCTCGTTCCGCCAATCAATGCTCAGCTCGCAGGGCAGCCTGTCGATATTCTGGTCGAATCCGCTGGTGGCGACGATTTTCGGGCTCGGCCTCATACTTCTGTTTTGGCCGTTAATCTCTTGGATCATGCAGTTGGCAAAACGGCGGGCTGTAGTATCATCAGGATCATGAGAGAATGCGCAGAAGTAAATGCCAATAGAGGCGATCTAATGAGGAGACGCTCACATGGTTAATCTTAGGGCCAAGTACATATTCGCCGGTGCGGCTTTTGCCGCGGCAGCGACGCTCGCACCGACGGCATTTGCGCAATGGCAGCCGACCAAGCCGGTGACTTTCGTCATTCCCGCTGGAACCGGCGGCGGGGCCGACCAGATGGCGCGCATGATCCAAGGGATCGCCGCCAAGTACAATCTGACGAGTCAGCCAATAGTCGTGGTTAACAAGGCAGGTGGAGCGGGTGCCGAGGGATTCCTCGACGTCAAGCAGAGCAACGGCGATCCTCACAAAATCATCATCACGCTGTCCAATCTGTTCACCACGCCGTTGGCAACCGGCGTGCCATTCAATTGGAAGGACATGACGCCGGTGGCGATGCTGGCCCTCGACCAATTCGTGCTGTGGGTCAATGCCGAAACGCCGTACAAGACCCCGAAAGATTACCTCGATGCGGTCAAGGCGGGCGGCCCGAATAAGTTCAAGATGGGCGGCACCGGCTCCAAGCAGGAAGACCAGATCATCACGGTCGCCATCGAGAAGCTGACCGGCGCCAAGTTCACCTATATTCCGTACAAGGGCGGCGGCGACGTCGCCGTGCAGCTCGTCGGCAAGCACGTCGATTCGACGGTCAACAATCCGATCGAAGCCGTCGCGCAATGGCGTGCCGGCAGCCTGCGGCCGCTCTGCGTGCTCGACAGCAAGCGGATGCCTTACAAGGAGAAGATGACGTCGGACATGTCGTGGAACGATATCCCGACTTGCAAGGAGACGGGGTTCGACGTCGAGTATCTCATGCTGCGCGGCATCTTCATGTCGCCGGGCGTGCAGCAGCAGCACGTCGACTACTATGTCGGCGTGTTCAAGAAGGTGATGGAGACGCCCGAGTGGAAGGACTTCATGGAGAAGGGCGCTTTCAACACCACCTTCATGACCGGCAAGGAGTATAGCGACTGGGTCGCGAACGCCGAGAAGGCACATCTCGAGCTGATGAAGGAAGCGGGCTTCCTCGCCAAGACCAATTGAAGTCGTGACGGATCGTGGGACCGGGATGGCGTGCGGCGATCCCGGTCCCGCCAATGATGCGGCGCCGGGGACAAGTGGGGTACGCGCGTGATGCGGGAACGTGAAGGGGCGGCGGATCAGAGCAAAGCGATGACCACGCGGTCGGTGGAAATCGTCGTCGCGGTGGTGTTTCTGGTCATCGGCGCGGTCGTAATCATTGATTCGCTGCGCGTCGGCGCCGGTTGGGACAGCGATGCGCCGGGGGCCGGGTACTTTCCGTTCTACATCGGCCTCATGATGACCGCCGCAAGCATCATCATTCTCATTCAGGCGCTCGTCTCCAAGTCGTCGGAACTCGCCAAGACGTTCGTCGACCCGGTCGCCTTCAGGCCGGTCTTGCTGGTTCTCGCGCCGACCCTGGTCTACGTGCTGGTTATCGAATTCCTGGGGATCTACGTGGCGTCGGCGATTTTCATCGGCGCATTCATGGTCTATTTCGGAAGTTATGGCTGGACGAAGACGATCGCCGTCAGCATCCTCGTGCCGGCCGCCATGTTCATGATGTTCGAGATCTGGTTCCTCGTGCCGCTGCCCAAGGGACCACTCGAAGCCTTGTTCGGTTATTGACGACGGCACCAAGACGTGCCGAATAACGAACTGACGCGCAATTCGGCACTGATACAATCCGATGCAACGTGACGCGCGGCAGACCGCCTCGGTTGCCGGAGAGCGTCCCGACGCGACGACACGAGATACAGACAGGTTCCACGCGATGGCACATTCGACGCACGACGCAAAGCAACGCAGCCGTTCCGGGCAGGGCGGTCGCCGGGCCAGGTCGCAGCCGAAGGGCCGGCAGGTCGACCCTGCGGCGCTAGCCGAGGTTCAGGCATTGCTTGGCGAGCGGCCGCGTCGCCGCGACTTACTCATTGAGCATTTGCACCTCATCCAGGACCGCCATCATTGCCTTTCGGCGGCGCATCTCGCCGCGCTCGCACACGAGATGAAGCTGGCGCTCACCGAGGTTTACGAGGTGGCGACGTTCTACGCCCATTTCGACGTCGTGTGCGAGGGCGAAGCGCCGCCGGCCCCGGTCACCATCCGCGTGTGCGACAGCCTGAGCTGCGAGCTCTTCGGCGCCGACAGGCTGCTTGCCGAGCTGACGTCGAAATATGCCGAGGGCCGAAAAGTTCGCGTGGTGCGCGCGCCATGCATGGGCGCCTGCGACCGGGCGCCCGTCAGCGCCGTCGGCCACGATCAGGTCATGCGCGCGACGGTGCCGAGAGTCGCCGCCGCAATCGCTGCATCACATGACGGGCCGGCGCTCAAGCCGGCTACGGACTATGCCGCCTATATCGCCGCGGGGGGCTACAAGCTGCTGCGCGACGGTCTCGACGGGCGGCGGACGCGCGACGACCTGATCAAGGCGGTCGACGACGCCGGGTTGCGCGGGCTCGGCGGCGCCGGTTTCCCCACCGGGCGTAAATGGCAGCTCGTGCGCAAGGAGGCAGCGCCGCGCCTGATGACGGTCAACGCCGACGAAGGCGAGCCCGGCACCTTCAAGGACCGCCACTATCTCGAGACCGATCCGCACCGTTTCCTCGAAGGCATGCTGATCGCGGCATGGGTCGTGGAGGCCGGCGACGTCTACATCTATTTGCGCGACGAATATCCGGCCATCCGCCACATGCTGCTCGCGGAAATTGCCGAGATCGAGGCGGCGGGGCTGGCGCGCGATACCCGCGTTCATCTTCGCCGCGGCGCCGGCGCTTATATCTGCGGCGAAGAGTCGGCGATGATCGAAAGCATCGAGGGCAAGCGCGGCCTGCCGCGCCATCGGCCGCCTTACGTGGCCCAGGTCGGGTTGTTCGGCCGGCCGACGCTGGTGCAGAACGTCGAGACGCTTTTTTGGGTGCGCGATATCGCGGAGCGCGGCGCTGCCTGGTTTGCGGGCCACGGACGGCGTGGGCGCAAGGGCTTGCGCTCATTCTCCGTTTCCGGCCGTGTCAAGGATCCTGGCGTCAAGCTGGCGCCGGCCGGCATTACCATGCGCGAGTTGATCGACGAATATTGCGGCGGCATGGCCGACGGCCAGAGCTTCAAGGGCTATCTGCCGGGCGGTGCGTCGGGTGGAATTCTGCCGGCGTCGATGGGCGATCTGCCGCTCGATTTCGGCACGCTCGAACCGCATGGCTGCTTCGTCGGCTCGCATGCCGTTGTCATCCTGTCGGACAAAGACGATATGAAGGCGGTGGCCCTGAACCTCATCCGCTTCTTCGAGGACGAAAGCTGCGGTCAATGCACGCCGTGCCGCGTCGGCACCGAAAAGGCGGCGAAGTTGATGGCCGGCGGCAGATGGGACCAGGCGCTGCTCGACGATCTCGGCCGGGTCATGACCGATGCCTCGATCTGCGGCCTGGGCCAGGCGGCGTACAATCCGGTCAGAAGCGTGTTCAAGTATTTCCGCGAGGACCTGGCATGAGCGACAGGCTCAGTTTCGAGCTCGACGGCAAGACGGTCGAGGCGGGTGCCGGCGAAACCATCTGGCAGGTCGCCAACCGGCTTGGCACGACGATCCCGCATCTCTGCTATTCGCCGGCCCCCGGCTACCGCGCCGACGGCAATTGCCGGGCCTGCATGGTGGAGGTGAAGGGCGAGCGCGTGCTGGCGGCTTCGTGCATCCGCAAGCCGACGCCGGGCATGGTGGTGACGACGGCAAGCGAGCGCGCGAAGACCGCGCGGCGCATGGTGATGGAATTGCTGCTCGCCGACCAGCCGCCGCGTGCCGACGCGCATGATCCGGGCTCGCGGCTGTGGCATTGGGCCGACCATCAGGCGATCGCTGCCAGCCGCTATCCGGCGCGCGAATCACCGGCGCCCGATCCCAGCCATCCGGCGATGCGGGTCAATCTCGACGCCTGCATCCATTGCAATCTGTGCGTCCGTGCCTGCCGCGAAGTGCAGGTGAACGACGTCATCGGCATGGCCGGCCGTGGCCATCACGCCAAGATCGTTTTCGATTTCGACGATCCGATGGGGCAAAGCACCTGCGTCGCTTGCGGCGAGTGCGTGCAGGCCTGCCCGACCGGCGCACTGATGCCCGCCACATTGGTTGATACCCAGGGCGTCTTCGCGGCGGAGCCGGACCGCAAGGTCGATAGCGTGTGTCCGTATTGCGGCGTTGGCTGCCAGCTCACCTATAATATCAAGGATGACAAGCTGCTCTACGTGCAGGTGCGCGATGGCCCGGCCAATGAGAATCGCCTTTGCGTCAAGGGCCGCTTCGGCTTCGACTACGTCCAGCATCCGCACCGTCTGACCGAACCGTTGATCCGCAAGACCGGCGTGACGAAGAGCGCCGATGACACGGTCGACCCGGCTAATCCATGGACCCATTTCCGCAGGGCAACATGGGATGAGGCATTGGCGCTGGCCGCCGGCGGCCTCAAGCATATCCGCGACCAGCATGGCGGCAACGCGCTGGCCGGCTTCGGCTCGGCCAAGGGCTCGAACGAGGAAGCCTATCTGTTCCAGAAGCTGGTCCGCACCGGCTTCGCCACCAACAACGTCGACCATTGCACGCGGCTGTGCCACGCCTCGTCGGTGTCGGCGCTGTTCGAGGGCATTGGCACCGCGGCCGTGACCGCGCCGTTCACTGCGGCCAAGGACGCCGAGGTCATCATCGTCATCGGCGCCAACCCGACCGACAACCATCCGGTCGCCGCCACCTACTTCAAGCAGGCCGCCAAGCGCGGCGCCAAGCTGATCGTCATGGACCCGCGCGGCACCGCAATGAAGCGCCACGCCACGCATATGTTGCAGTTCAAGCCCAACAAGGACGTCGCGCTGCTCAACGCCATGCTCAACGTCATCGTCACCGAGGAGCTTTACGACCGCCAATACGTCCAGGCGCATACCAGCGACTTCGAGAAGCTCAAGGCGCATATCGTCGATTACACGCCGGAGAAGATGGAGCCGGAATGCGGCATCGCGGCGGGAACCATCCGCCAGGTCGCGCGGCTATACGCGCGGTCCGAAGCGTCGATCATCTTCTGGGGCATGGGCATCTCGCAGAGCATTCACGGGACCAACAATGCGCGCTGTTTGATCGCGCTGGCGCTCACCACCGGTCAGGTCGGCCGTCCCGGCACCGGACTGCATCCGCTGCGTGGCCAGAACAACGTGCAGGGCGCCTCGGATGCCGGGTTGATCCCGATGTTCCTGCCCGACTACCAGTCGGTGGAGAATGCCGAGATTCGCGCCAGATACGAGAAGCTGTGGGACGCGCCGATCCCGCCCAAGCGCGGACTGACCGTCGTCGAGATCGTCAACGCGATTCTCAACGATCAGATCCGCGGCATGTATGTGATGGGCGAGAATCCGGCGATGTCGGATCCCGACGCGCATCACGCGCGCGCGGCGCTGGCCAAGCTTGAGCATCTGGTGGTGCAGGATATCTTCCTCACCGAGACGGCCTACTACGCCGACGTCGTTCTGCCTGCCTCGGCCTGGCCGGAGAAGACCGGCACCGTCACCAACACCAACCGTCAGGTGCAGATGGGCCGGATCGCCTTGCCACTGCCCGGCCAAGCGCGGCAGGACTGGGAGCTGATCCAACAGATCGCCCACGGCGCCGGGTGGAAATGGACCTACACGCATCCGCGCGAGGTGTTCGCCGAGATGGCGCTGGCGATGCCGTCGCTCGCCAACATCACCTGGGAGCGGCTCGAGCGCGAGAGCGCCGTCACCTATCCCTGCCCAGCGCCCGACAAGCCGGGCGAGGACATCGTATTCGGCGACGGGCTGTTCCCAACCCCTGCCAAGCGCGGCAAGCTGGTGCCGGCCGAATACACGGCTCCCGGTGAGCCAGTCGACGCCGAATACCCGATGGTCCTCACCACCGGACGCCAGCTCGAGCACTGGCACACCGGCGCGATGACGCGCCGTGCCAGCGTGCTCGACACCATCGAGCCCTCGGCCATCGCTTGCCTGTCGCCGAAGGACATGCGCGCGCTCGACGTACGCGGGGGCGACATCATCCGCGTGGCGACGCGCCGTGGCACGATCGAGCTTTCAGTGCGCATCGACGAGGCGGTGCCGAGTGGCATGGTGTTCATCCCATTCTGCTACGCCGAGGCGGCGGCCAATATCCTGACCAGCCCGCAGCTCGATCCGTTCGGCAAGATCCCCGAGTTCAAATACTGCGCCGCCCGCATCGAGAAGGCTGGCGCCGCGACAAGAGCGGCGGAGTAGGCGCGACCGCAGCCGAGACAAGGCGAGACAAGGATGGGAAGGGCTCACTGATGACGGCCTTCAAGCGTCGCGCGCAGCAGTCGCGGAGAGCTTCGACCATCATCGGCGGCATAGCCATGTTTGGTCTTGCCGCCAACGTGGCCGCGGCCGAGGTCAAGGAGGTTCGTTTCGCGCGCCAGCTTGGCCTCGGCTACCTCCAGCTCTATGTCATGGAGGAGCACAGGCTCGTCGAGAAATATGCGGCGGCGGAGGGGCTCGGCCAAATCGAGGCGAAATACATACCGGTCGGCAGTCCGTCCGCGATCAACGACATGCTGCTAAGCGGCAACGCGGACTACGGCGCGGCCGGCGTGCCGCCGTTCCTCTTCCTGTGGGACAAGACGCGCGGCAACGTCAATGTGCGTGGCGTATCCGCCCTCAACTCGCAACCGGCCTATCTCAACACCAACAATCCGAACATCAAGTCGCTGCGCGATTTCGTCGATAAGGACAAGATCGCGCTGCCGTCGATCAAGGTGTCGTTCCAGGCGATTACGCTGCAGATGGCCGCGGAGCAGGTCTTCGGGCGCGGCAAGCATGACGCGCTCGACAAGCTAACGGTCCAGCTCGCCCATCCGGAAGGGACGGTGGCGCTGCTCACCGGCCGCATGGAGATCACCGGCCACTTCACCAGCCCACCCTTCCAGTACCAGCAACTCGAGGATATCAAGATTCACCGCGTGCTCAGCTCCTACGAGATCACCGGGCCGGCGAGCTTCAGCGCATTGTCGACGACGGCCAAGTTCCGCGAGGCGAATCCGAAGACCTACGCCGCCGTGCTCACGGCGCTGAACGAGGCGGTCGCGCGCATCAAGCGCGATCCGGGCGATGCGGCGCGGGCTTATATCAAGATCGACAACTCCAAACTGTCGCCCGACTTCGTGACGAGGATGATCACGAATCCGGAGTTCGACTATGCGCTGGCGCCGCAAAACATCATGAAGTTCGCGGAGTTCATGCATCGCACCGGCTCGCTGCGCGCCGAGGCGACGAGCTGGAAAGACATGTTCTTTCCCGAGATCCATAACCTGCCGGGAAGCTGAGCGCCAAGCCCCGGCCGATCGCTGCGTCGCTAGACCAGAAGCGAGACTGTCGGCCCGCCCGGCGCTCCGGCCGGACCGTCGTGGCGACGGGCGAGATCATAGGCGCTCACAGCCGGGCGGTAGTCGTCAAACGAAAGTCCCGGCGAAAGGACCTCCTGCGCGATGTATTGGGCAAAAAATGTCGAGGAGAATTCGGGAAACAAGTCCCGGGAAGGCCGCGCCTGGGCATAGGTATCGGCGAAGTCCCTCGACGACCGCCGATAGGTGAGCAATGCCGGCGACCTCTCCGGCGATGCGCGATCCGCCGCGGTCCCGATCTCGTCGCCGCGTTCAGCCGGCAGCTCGACCGCGACGAACGAATCGCCGCGGACCGATCGCTGCGGATCGGCCGGGCGCCAAGAGATGTCGAGAACTTCAATCATTGATTTCCTGCGCAGCGTGTCGCTCTAAATATAAGGGATTTGTTCTAAAAATAAATAGAAGAAGACGAATAATTTTAGACAAATGAAACACTACGATAGATGTCGATTAACCTTAACAGGATATTGAATAGTGCTGCCGTGGCGGGGTTGCCGCTGCGGTCGGGGCGGCCCCGCGCCGGTGAATTTCAAACTTTGTTAAGTTTTGAGGCGTTACCTTGGCGGGCATCACCAGAACGTCTGATGTCGCATCGCGTGCCGCGGGGCTGTGCCCCGGGGCGAACCGGGAAAATGGCACAATGTCGGAGCAAAACGACGAACTGGTGCGCCTGAAATCGGCCATCGCTGCATCCGGGGACGTCGTCTACGATTGGGATCTCGTGACCAACAAGATCACGTGGTCGGGGCCTGCCGGCCGGCTATTCGGCACGGCGTGGAGCGACCCGCCGACCGGTGATGCCTTCCTCCGCCGGATCGTCGAAGACGATCTGCCCAAGCGCTCCGTCGCCTTGTCGATCCACTGTGCCACGCGCGAGGCCTTCGATTGCGAGTATCGGGTACGCGGCCAAGGGGACAGACACGTATGGGTCCACGAGCGCGGCGCAGTCCGTCTGTCGCCGCAGGGCCATCCGACGCGGATGGCCGGCACCCTGCGTAACATCACGTCGCGCAAGGGTAAAGAGCACAGGCTCGAATACCTCGCCAACTATGACGACCTCACCGGGCACTACAATCGTGGCCGGCTCAAGCATGCCCTGGAGCACGCACTCACCTTCAGCAGCCGCTATCGCGTGCCCGGCGCCTATCTTCTGATTGGCATAGATCACCTCAGCGAGGTCAATGCGACCCATGGATACCAAGCCGCCGACGCAGTGATCATCGGCGTCGGTCAGCGGCTCGACCGTTGTTTGCGGGCCGCCGACGTGATCGGCCGCATCGGCGGCGATTGCTTCGGCGTCGTCCTCGGCAACTGCCCGGAAACCGATCTTTCCGCTGCCGCGGAGAAGTTGCTGCGGTCGGTGCGCGAGGCGGCGATCGATACGCCGGCCGGACCGATCCGGGTGACGATTTCAATCGGCGGCGTCGCCTTCCTCGATCACGGGCCGATCGTCCACGACGCGATGGCCCAGGCCGAAACCGCGCTTCGCGAGGCGAAGGCGGCCGGCCGCGACCGCTTCGCGCAGTTCTCCGTGTCGGAGGAGCAGCGCGAGCAGCGCCGGCGCACGGTGGCGATGGCGGAGGAGGTGCAGCTCGCGGTCAAGGAGGACCGCCTGTTGTTTGCCTTCCAGCCGATCGTCGACGCGCAGGAGCACAAGGTCGACCACTACGAATGTCTGCTGCGGCTGCGCCGCCGCGATGGTTCGCTGATCGTGGCCGGCGAGTTCGTGCCGGTCGTCGAGCAGTGCGGCCTGATGCGGCTTATCGATCGCCGCGCATTGGAGCTGGCGATCGATGAGCTCACGCGCTATCCCAACGTGCGTCTTGCCATCAACATCTCGGGTCATACCGCGTCGGATCGTTCCTGGTTGCGCGCCCTCAATGCGATGGTGCGGCCGCGGCCGGAATTTGCCAAGCGGCTGATCATCGAGATCACCGAGACGGTGGCGTTGCAGGACATCGACGAGACGGCGCGCTTCGTCGCCGCCATTCGAGATCTCGGCTGCAGCGTGGCACTCGACGATTTCGGCGCCGGCTACACCTCGTTTCGCACCCTGAAGGCGCTGACCGTCGACTGCGTGAAGATCGACGGATCCTACGTCAAGGGCCTGTCGGAGAACGTCGACAACCAGCTGTTCATCCGCACGCTGCTTGGGCTGGCACAGGGGTTCGGGCTGGCTACGGTCGCCGAATGCGTCGAAACAGCGGCCGACGCCCAGCACCTGACGCGCCGCGGCGTGCGCTTTCTGCAAGGCCACTATTTTGGTCGGCCGACCACGGAGCGTCCGTGGCTGTCGACGGCGCCGGCGCACGCCTTCGACGATCTGGACTCGACGCTGCTAGTCCCCGAGGCGTCGGGCGCTTAGGCCGGCCGCTATGCCTTGGCGCGCCCGCGTCAGGCCTTTTTCTTCGACAGGTCTTCGAGCCGCTTGTGCATCGCTTCGAGTTCGGCCTTGATCTGTTCGAGGTCCGACTCGGTCGCCGGCGCGCGCGGCGGGTTCTCGTTCTTGTCATCGGCGGCGCCGCGATCAGAGGCCGACTTGTCGGCTTCGAACTTGAACGGCGAGAACATCTTCATGGCGTTCTGGAACAGCGCCATGTTGTGCTTGCTCATCTCCTCGAATTGCTGGGTGAAGGGGAACAGACCGCCGAACGATTCCTTCATATATTGGCGCATCTGCTCCTGGTTGCCCGCGAACAGGCCCAGCGAATGCTCGAGGTAGCGCGGCACCAGGGCCTGCAGATTGTCGCCGTAGAACGAGATGAGCTGGCGCAGGAAGTTCACCGGCAGCAGGTTCTGGCCCTTGCCCTCCTCCTCGACGATGATCTGGGTGAGGACCTGTCGCGTGATGTCCTCGCCGGTCTTGGCGTCGTGGACGATGAAATCCGTCCCTTCCTTGACCATCCGGCAGAGATTGTCGAGGGTGACGTAGCTGCTGGTTGACGTATTGTACAACCGCCGATTGGCGTATTTCTTGATCTTGACCGGCGCTGTCGGGGATCCTGCGTCTTCGCTCATGCGCACTCCAGCGTTGCCCATTACCGGAAAAGATAAGAAGGCGATCTTACCATGATGTTGCCTTGTACGCGGCGCCCTGGCAAGGGCCGCGGCGCCGGGATATAGTTCGGGCCATGGCCGACCCGCCCGATCTCGACGCCTTGGCGCGGCGCTACGTCGATCTCTGGCAAGAGCAGATCAACGCGATGGCGACCGACCCGGCGTTGACCGAAACATTGGGGCGGCTGCTCAGCATGACCGCCGCGCTCGGACCGGCCGGCTGGGCGGCGCCCTGGGCTGCGGCCGCTGGTGAGGCACGACGAGACGATCATGGCGCGCGCGAGACCAAATCGGCCGGATCCGCAGGCGGTCGCGAGGCGACCGCGCCTGGGGCCGCGACCGCTGCCGCTCCATCTGGCGACGGCGGCCTTGACTTGGCTCAACTCATTGGCCGCCTTGGCGCCATCGAAAAGCGGCTCGCCCGGCTGGAAGCAAGCGCCGAGTCCGCTCGGCCTGCCGTGGCAGCCGATGCTGGAGGTGCAGGCAACGCCGCTGATGGCCGAACTCGCCGGCGTCGATCCCGTGGCCCTGGCGGCGGCGGTCGGTCGCGAGGTTCGCCGGCGTCTGGATGAGCTTGAGCGGGGCATTCGGCGTTACCGGCAGCATCCCTATCGTCGCGACCTCGACGAGCCGCCGGCAATTTGGCAGGACGGCACGACGCGTCTGCGTGACTACGGCGCGCTCTCCTCACCGGGCACACGCGGGAAGCCGTTGCTGGTCGTGCCGTCCCTGATCAATCGCGCGTATATCCTCGACTTATCGTCCAATCACAGCCTGCTGCGCTTTCTCGCCGCCGCGGGGTTCCGTCCGTTTCTCGTCGACTGGGGCGCGCCGGGCGAGGCCGAGCAGCGATTCGACCTCAGCGAGTACATACTGGGCCGGCTCGGCGCGGCGCTCGATCGCGTCATCGCGATTGCCGGGGAGAGGCCGGCGATCATCGGCTATTGCATGGGCGGTCTACTGGCGCTCGCCCTTGCCGATGCGCGTGCGGCGGACATTTGCGGTCTGGCGCTGCTCGCCACGCCGTGGGATTTCCATGCCGAGCGCGGCGATCTTGGGCGCGCGCTGGCCAAGGCCTTGGCGCCGTGGTTGCCGATGATTGATCGCCTGGGCGGGCTGCCAGTCGATGCCCTGCAGGCGATGTTCTTCGGCCTCGATCCCTTCCTCGTGGCGCGCAAGTTCCGCGCCTTTGCTCGCCTCGATACCGGCGATCCGCGTGCGACGGAATTCGTGGCATTGGAGGATTGGCTGAATGACGGCGTGCCGTTGGCCGGGCCGGTCGCGCGCGAATGCCTGCTCGGCTGGTACGGCGACAACACGCCGGCCAGGGGTGCGTGGCGCGTCGGCGGCAAGGCCGTCCGGCCGCAGGCGGTCGGCGTGCCGAGCCTTGTCGTGCTGCCCGAGCAGGACCGCATTGTGCCGCCGGCGTCGGCCGCAGCCCTTGCCCGGACGATCCCGGGCGCGCGGTCGCTGTCGTTGCCACTCGGTCATATCGGCATGATGGCGGGAAGCCGGGCCCGCACCGCCATGTGGCTGCCGCTCGCGGCCTGGCTTGCAAGCGGGGAATTGGCTGCCTATAAACCAAGATAGCCGAACGACGGTGTCGTTCTGCCAGGCATTCGCAATCCGTTCCGCAAAGGAGATTAGTGTGATGACTGAGGTCGTTATCGCCTCTGCCGCGCGCACGCCAATCGGCTCCTTCAACGGCACCTTGAGCGCCGTGCCGGCCCACTACCTGGGCACGACGGCGATCGTCGAGGCGATGAAGCGCGCCAAGGTCGAGCCGGGCGACGTGACCGAGATCATCCTGGGCCAAATTCTCGCCGCCGGCGCAGGACAGAACCCGGCGCGGCAGGCGGCAATCGCCGCCGGCATTCCGGTCGAGAAGACGGCCTACGGCATCAATCAGCTTTGCGGCTCCGGCCTGCGCGCCGTGGCCCTCGGCTTCCAGGCCGTCCGGCTCGGCGACAGCGACATCGTCGTAGCGGGCGGCCAGGAGAGCATGAGCCAGGCGCCGCATTGCCTGCATCTGCGCAACGGTACGCGCATGGGCGATGCGCAGCTCGTCGACACGATGATCAAGGACGGGCTGTGGGACGCTTTCAACGGCTACCACATGGGCAATACCGCTGAAAATGTGGCGCAGCGCTGGCAGATCACGCGCGAGGAGCAAGACAAGCTGGCGGCCGCCTCGCAGAACAAGGCCGAGGCGGCGCAGAAATCCGGCAGGTTCAAAGACGAGATCATCGCGGTGAAGATCGCTTCGCGCAAAGGCGATGTCATCGTCGATGCCGACGAATATCCGAAGCACGGTACGACGCTGGATAGCCTGGGCAAATTGCGGCCGGCCTTTGACAAGAACGGCACGGTGACGGCCGGCAACGCCTCCGGCATCAACGATGGCGCCGCCGCGGTCGTCCTCATGACCGACAAGGAGGCGGCGAAGCGCGGCATCAAGCCGCTGGCACGGATCGTTTCCTGGGCGACCGCCGGCGTCGATCCGAAAGTTATGGGCAGCGGGCCGATTCCGGCCTCGCGCGCCGCGCTCAAGAAGGCCGGCTGGTCGGCCGCCGATCTCGACCTCATCGAGGCGAACGAGGCCTTCGCCGCCCAGGCCTGCGCTGTGAACAAGGACCTCGGCTGGGACGTGAGCAAGGTCAATGTCAATGGCGGGGCGATCGCACTCGGTCATCCGATCGGCGCTTCCGGCGCCCGCGTGTTGACAACGCTGCTCTATGAGATGCAGCGGCGCGGCGTGCGCAAGGGCCTGGCCACGCTCTGCATTGGCGGCGGCATGGGCATCGCGATGTGCGTCGAGCGCGGATAGAGGCGCCGCGAAGAGTTGCCGGTGAGCGGGGGCGGCGCGGCGCCACTGCCGACAGGTTGGATCAATGAAAGAGCAACAGCAACGGGCAGGGGGAAACGATGGCGGGACGTGTAGCGGTCGTGACGGGCGGGACGCGCGGGATCGGCGCGGCGATTTCGCTGGCGCTGAAGAACGCAGGTTATCGGGTGGCGGCCATCTACGCCGGCAACGATGAAGTCGCCAAGAAATTCACCGCCGAGTCGGGCATCGCCGCCTACAAGTGGGACGTCGCCGACTTCACGGCGTGCGAGGCGGGCGTGAAGCAGGTGGTGGCCGCGCTCGGACCGGTCGACGTGCTGGTCAACAACGCCGGCATCACCCGCGACGCGACACTGCACCGCATGAGCTTCGAGCAATGGAACGCGGTGATCCAGACCAACCTCGCCTCATGCTTCAACATGTGCCGCTGCGTCATCGACAGCATGCGCGATCGGAATTTCGGGCGCATCGTCAATATCGGCTCGATCAATGGCCAAGCCGGCCAATACGGCCAGGTGAACTACGCCGCGGCGAAGTCCGGCATCCACGGCTTCACCAAGGCGTTGGCGCAAGAGGGCGCCGGCAAAGGCATCACCGTCAATGCCATTGCGCCGGGCTATATCGACACCGACATGGTCCGCGCCGTGCCGCCCAACGTGCTCGAAAAGATCGTCGCGCGCATTCCTGTCGGCCGCCTCGGCAAGGCTGAGGAGATTGCGCGCGGCGTCCTGTTCCTGGTCGCCGACGATGGCGGCTTCATCACCGGCTCGACGCTGTCGATCAACGGCGGCCAGCACATGTACTAGGACGGGGGGCGATGCCGACAATAGCGACGATCGACAAGGGCAAGGCCTTCGATTGGGGCCGCACCTCCTCGGACTACGCCACGCATCGCCCGGGCCCGCCGCCGAGCTTCTATGAGCGCCTCCACGCGCTCGGCGTCGGGCGCGCCGGCCAGCGCATTCTCGATCTCGGCACCGGCACCGGCCTGCTGGCGCGCCAGCTTGCGCGCCAGGGTGCCGATGTCGTCGGTGTCGACATCGCGCCGGAGCAGATTGCGGCGGCTACTCGGCTTGCCCAGGAAGAGGGGTTGAGCGCACGCTTCGCCGTGGCGCCGGCGGAAACCACCGGCCAGCAAGATGCCTCGTTTGACGCAATCATCGCCAATCAGTGCTGGCTCTATTTCGACAAGGCGCGCGTGATTGCGGAGGTGCGACGGCTGCTTGCGCCCGACGGCGTGCTGGTGACCTCGCATTTCTCGTGGATGCCGCGCCTCAATGCGATCGCGCGGCAGTCGGAGGAAATGGTGCTGCGTTTCAGCCCGGATTGGGGCGGCGCGGACTGGCACGGCATTGTGCTGCCGATGCCAAAATGGGCCGAACAGGATTTCGATCTCGTCGCCATGTTCTGGTACGACGAGGCGATTCCATTCACGCGCGACTCCTGGCGCGGCCGCATGCGCGCCTGCCGCGGCATCGGTGCGTCCCTGCCGCCGGAAGACGTCGAGCGCTTCGATCGCGAACACGATGCACTCTTGCGCCGCATCGCGCCCGACGATTTCACCATACTCCACCGCCTCGACGCCCATGTGTTGCGGCCGAAGTCAGGAGGCGGCGAATGCCAAGCGTAAAGCTGATTGAGTACGCCGAATCTTCGCCCGAGGTGCGCGCGGTCTACGACGACATCATGGCGACCCGCAAGATCGACTGGATCAACAATTTCTGGAAGGCGCTGGCGCATCAGCCGTCGGCGTTGCGGCGCATCTGGCAGAACGTGAAAGAGGTAATGGCGCCGGGCGCCCTCGATCCCCTGACCAAGGAGATGGTCTATCTGGCGGTCAGTGCGACCAATGGCTGCGCCTACTGCATCGCCTCGCATACGGCTTCCGCCCGCAAGGCCGGCATGTCCGACGCGCAATTGGCGGAACTCATGGCGGTCGTTGGCCTTGCCAACGAGACCAACCGCCTCGCCAACGGCTACCAGATCGAGATCGACGAGCGATTCAAGCCGAAATTCTGACTGGGCCTCACCCCTTCGGCACCGTCGTCTGCATCGACGGGCGCCGGCTGATTTTTTCATACCACTTGAACAGCTTCGGCCGGCCGGAGCGGATGTCGCCGGCGGGTTTGCGGAACTCGAGCCAGCCGATGGCGCAGGCGATGGCGATCTGGCCGATATCGAGTTGGCTGTCGAAAGCGTCGGCCTCCTGCTCGGCCGCATCGAGGCCCTGCGTCACCTTGCGGAGCTGGCCCTGGATCCAGTCGGGCCACCGCTTCTCTTCCGGCCGCAGGAAGGTCTCATAGCGGGTAAGGATGCCGGCATCGAGTATGCCGTCACCGAGTGCCTGCAGGCGCAGCGCGCGCCAACGCTCGCCGCCGCTGATTGGGATCAGCTTGCGACCGGTGTGCAGCGAGTCGAGATATTCACAGATGACCCGCGAGTCGTAGAGCACCTCGCCGCCGTCGGTGACGAACGTCGGCACCTTCATCAACGGGTTGTCGCGGGCGACGTCGGCATTGGGCTTGGTCGGCGTCACGACGGTCGGCACCGCCTCTATCTTCTTGTCGAGGCCGGCCTCGATTGCCGTCATCATCACCTTGCGCACATAGGGCGAGGCGGCCGAATAGTAGAGCTTCATCAGGCTGTTTCCTCCGTTATCAGAATCGATCTTTGAGGGCGCGGATCACGCCGAAGGTGGCGACGGGGTCGTCGGCCCGGGTCTTGGCAGCGCGGGCCAGCGCCGGATCGTCGGCGCGCAGGAACGGGTTCGTCGCTCGCTCCTCGCCCATCGTCGCCGGCACGGTGCGCTCGCCGCGGGCGCGTGCCGCATCGACGCGCGCGGCGCGGGCCCGCAAGTCCGCGTTGTCGGGGTCGACGGTGACGGCAAAACGGGCGTTCGCTTGCGTGTACTCATGCCCGCAATAGACGCGCGTCGCATCGGGGAGGCGCCGAAGCTTGCCGAGCGAGGTCCACATCTGCGCCGGCGTGCCTTCGAACAACCGGCCGCAGCCCATCAGGAACAGCGTGTCGCCGCAGAACAGGGCATCCGAGTCCTTGAACCAGAACGCGATGTGGCCACGCGTGTGGCCGGGCACGTCGAACACGCGAGCGACTTCGCCGCCGAAATCGTAGGTCTCGCCGTCCTTGAGCGCGATATCGATGCCGGGAATGCGGTCGCGGTCGGCCTGCGGGCCGACGATGATGGCGCCGGTCCACTGCTTGAGCTCGAGATTGCCGCCGGTATGGTCGGGGTGATGGTGGGTATTGAGGATATGGGTCAGCTTCCAGCCGAGGGCGTCGAGTTTGGCCTTCACCGGCTCGGCCTGCGACGGGTCGACGACGGCGACGGCGCCGCTGCTGGCGCGCAACAGCCAGACATAGTTGTCCCTGAGGCAGAGCTGACAGTCGATTTGCAGGGTCATCGGCCGCTTTTGTACACAACTGGCGCCGCGGCGCAACCGCTCATGCGTTCCCGCCCGCTCGGGTCCCCGTCGTGCCGGAAAAGGCGAGCCGATGCGGACGCTTGCACGAAATCGTGTTGCGTCTGCAACTTGACCTCGTTTCGCCAATCGGGGTACCTAAGGTGAGGCGTGCGCATCCCGCGAGGGACAACAAGACGCGCGGCCTGGGCCGTGGACAGGGACGGTACCGTTGAACATGTCTGGGAGATCGCACATGCCTCGCGTCGGACCCCGCCGACCGGTGGGACGATAGCCGTGGCTGAAGGAAGTTCCAGCGCCGGCATGCGCATGGCCGCCGACACTTTCCCCAAGCTGCTGCTTGCCAACGCCGTCAATCGCGGTACCCGGCCGGCGATTCGCGAGAAGGATTATGGCATCTGGCAGACCTGGACCTGGGCGCAGGTTCTCGTCCAGGTGCGTGAGATCGCGGCCGGGCTCGCGGCGGTCGGCTTGAAACGCGGCGACAAGCTGGCCGTCGTCGGCGACAATCGGCCGCAGCTTTATTGGGCCATGGCCGCGGGGCAGTGCGTCGGCGCCATACCCGTCCCCGTCTATCAAGACGCGGTCGCCGATGAGATGGCATTCGTCATCGACCATGCCGAGACCCGCATCGCCGTCGCCGAAGACCAGGAACAGGTCGACAAGCTACTCGTCATCCGTCGGAAATATCCGACGCTGGCGACCATTATCTTCAAGGACCCGCGCGGCATGCGGCACTACGCCGACTCCGGCCTGCTGAGCCTCGAAGATCTGCAGGCCAGGGGGCGCGAATTTCTGGCAAGCCATCCAGGATTCTTCGAGGAGGAGATCGGCAAGAGCAAGGGCGGCGACGTTTCTGTCATGCTCTACACCTCGGGCACGACCGGACAACCGAAGGGCGTGATGCTGACCTATGACAACGTGGTTGTCTCCGCGCGCAACGCCATCGCCTTCGATCGGGTCACCGCGGACGAGGAAGTGCTGGCCTATCTGCCGATGGCTTGGGTCGGCGACCATATGTATTCCTACGCCGAATCCTACGTCGCCGGCTTTTGTCTTTCGTGCCCGGAGAGTGGGGCGACCGTCCTCGCCGACCTGCGCGAAATCGGTCCGACGTTCTTCTTTGCGCCGCCGCGGATATACGAAAATATTCTGACCAGCGTGTCGATCCGCATGGAGGATGCGGGCTGGCTCAAGCGCAAGATGTATCACGTCTTCATGGACGTGGCGCGCCGCGCCGGTATCCGTATCCTCGACGGCAAGACCGTTTCGCTCGGCGATCGCTTCCTCTATTGGCTCGGCGAATTCCTGGTCTACGGCCCGCTCAAGAACATGCTCGGCCTGTCGCGCATGCGACTCGGCTATACCGCCGGCGAGGCGATCGGGCCCGACATTTTCGACTTCTACCGCTCGCTCGGGCTCAATCTGAAGCAGCTCTACGGCATGACCGAGACCAGCGTGTTCATCTGCATGCAGCCGGACGGACAGATCAAGCCCGATACGGTCGGCGTGCCGGCGCCCGAGGTGCAGATCAACATCGCCGACAATGGCGAGGTTTTGGTCAAAAGCCCCGGCGTGTTCGTTACCTACTACAAGAACGAGAAGGCCACTGCCGAGGCGAAGACCGCGGATGGTTGGGTGCATACCGGCGACGCCGGCTTCTTCGACGCCGACGGCCACCTCAAGATCATCGACCGCGCCAAGGATGTGGGCCGGCTCAATGAAGGCACGCTGTTCGCGCCGAAATACATCGAGAACAAGCTGAAGTTTTTCTCCTACATCAAGGAGGCCGTCGCCTTCGGCGACGGGCGTGACTACGCTGCCGCCTTCATCAACATCGATCTCGCCGCGGTCGGCAATTGGGCGGAGCGCAACGGGCTCGCCTATGCGAGCTACCAGGAGCTCGCGGCGAAAGCGGAGGTCTACGATCTGCTTCAAGAGTGCGTCGAGAAGGTGAACCGCGATCTTGCCGCCGACCCCAGGCTCGCCGGCTCGCAGATCAAGCGCTTTCTGCTCCTGCACAAGGAACTCGACGCCGCCGATGGCGAGCTCACCCGCACGCGCAAGGTGCGGCGGCGCTTTGTCGCCGATCGCTACACTTCATTGATCGACGGCCTCTACGGTGACGCCGACCACGCGCATATCGAGACGTCCGTGACCTTCGAGGATGGCCGCAAGGGGATAGTCAAGGCCGAGCTCGCGATCCGCGACGCTGCGCGCATGGCGCCGGCGGCCGAACCGTTGCGCAAGGCGAGCTGAGCCGATGCGATGACGTCGTCAGGTCGGGTTATCGGCGACGTTCTGCTGCAGGTCGACAATATCAGCCTGTCATTCGGCGGGGTGAGGGCCCTGACCGATGTCTCATTCGACATCAGGCAGCATGAGATCGGCGCCATCATCGGGCCCAACGGCGCCGGCAAATCGTCGATGCTCAACTGCATCAACGGCTTCTACCATCCGCAGGCGGGCACGATCACCTACAAGGGGATGGCGCGCAAGCAGATGCGCCCGCACGAGGCGGCGGCCCAGGGTGTCGCACGCACGTTTCAGAACATTGCGCTGTTCAAGGGCATGACGGTGCTCGACAACATCATGACCGGCCGTCTGCTCAAGATGCGGCAGAACTTCTTCATGCAGGCGCTCTACTGGGGTCCGGCCCAACGCGAAGAGATCAAGCACCGCGAGCATGTCGAGCGGATCATCGATTTTCTCGAAATCCAGGCGATCCGCAAGATGCCGGCGGGTCGGCTACCCTACGGGCTGCAAAAGCGCGTCGAGCTCGGACGTGCCCTGGCAGCCGAACCGGATCTCTTGCTGCTGGACGAGCCGATGGCCGGCATGAACGTGGAGGAAAAGGAGGACATGTGCCGCTTCATCCTCGACGTCAACGACGAGTTCGGTACGACGATCGTGCTGATCGAGCACGATATGGGCGTGGTGATGGATATCTCCGACCGCGTCGTCGTTCTCGATTACGGCCGCAAGATCGCCGATGGCAAGCCGGATGATGTCCGCAGCGACCAACGCGTGATCGACGCCTATCTCGGGGTGAGCCACTGATGGATTGGCTGTTCTTCACCAAGGTGCTGATCGGCGGCCTGCTCTCGGGAGTGATGTACTCGCTCGTGGCGCTGGGCTACGTCCTCATCTTCAAGGCCTCGGGGGTATTCAATTTCGCCCAGGGCGCGCTGGTGCTGTTCGCCGCCCTCACTTTCGTCAGCATCGTCGAGGGCTTCGGCTCGAAGGCACCCGGGGATCTGGTGTTCTGGATCGCCATGGTGTTGACGCTCGTGGCCATGGTCGCGGTTGCCATCGGCACCGAACGCTTCGTGCTGCGCCCGCTGGTCAACCAGCCGTTGATCGTGCTGTTCATGGCGACGCTCGGTCTCAACAATTTCCTCGAAGGCGCGGCGCAGGGCATCTGGGGCAACGACGTGCACCGGCTTGAGATCGGCATCTCCGAACGGCCGATCGACGTATTGGCGGCGTTGGGGTTGTCCGCGACTCCGTCCCGGGCCGCGTCGACAAGTGGCCCGCCGGCCGCTTCTGCCCCGACCGCAGCGACGGCAGCGGCGCCAGCCGAGGAGGGCACGTCCCCCGACGACGAGGAGATCAAGATCGAGGTCGTCGAAACCGGCCCCGTGGTCGCGCAAAGCGGCCTGCTGGTCAGCCAATTCGATCTGTTCGCTGCGGCCACCGCTGGTTTGCTGGTGACGTCGCTTGCCCTGTTCTTCAATTACACGCGCATCGGCCGGGCGCTGCGCGCCGTCGCCGACGACCATCAGGCAGCATTGTCGGTGGGCATTCCGTTGCAGCATGTCTGGGCGATCGTGTGGGCGGCGGCAGGGCTCGTCGCCCTCGTCGCGGGGCTGCTCTGGGGCTCGCGGCTTGGCGTCCAGTTTTCGCTGTCGCTGGTCGTGCTGAAAGCGCTGCCGGTGCTCATCGTCGGCGGCTTCACCTCGATCGCCGGCGCCATCGTCGGCGGCCTCGTCATCGGCGCCACGGAAAAGCTCGCCGAGGTCTATGTCGGTCCGCTGATCGGCGGCGCGATCGAGAACTGGTTTCCTTACGCCGTCGCGACGCTTTTCCTGCTCTATCGGCCGCAGGGATTGTTCGGCGAAAAGATCATCGAACGGGTCTAAGGCGCCATGCTTTACCGCGAAGCCGGGCAATACAAGAGCACCTACCGCGGCGATCAGGCGATCTTCCCGATCGCCCAGGACCGCTTCGGCTTGTTCGTGCTGCTGGCCGTCGCCTTCGTCGCCGTGCCGCTCGTCGCCAATGAATATTGGTTGCGCTCGATCCTGGTGCCGTTCCTGGTCTATTCGCTTGCCGCGCTCGGCCTCAATATCCTCACCGGCTACGCCGGCCAGGTTTCGCTCGGTTCCGCCGGCTTCATGGCAGTCGGCGCGTTCGCCGCATATAACCTCGCCATCCGCCTCGACCTGCCGTTCTACGTCTATCTGCCGCTCGCCGGGCTCATCACCGCCGCGGTCGGCATCGTGTTCGGACTGCCGAGCCTGCGTATCAAGGGCTTCTACCTCGTCGTCACGACGCTTGCGGCGCATTTCTTCATCGAATGGATCTTCACCAAGGTACCGTGGTTTACCAACTACACGCCGTCCGGCGTCATTTCGGCGCCGACGATGGTGCTGGCGGGCATTGTGCTCGACTCGCCGATGGAGCGCTATCTGGTCACACTCGTCATCGTGGCGCTGCTGACGCTCGCTGCAAAGAACATGGTGCGCAGCGCCATCGGCCGCGCCTGGATGGCGGTGCGCGACATGGACGTGGCCGCCGAGATCATCGGCATACCCATGCTGAAGACGAAATTGCTCGCCTTCGCCATCAGCTCGTTCTATCTCGGTATTGCCGGCGCGTTGTGGGCCTTCGTCTATCTCGGCGCCGTCGACGCCCAGGCCTTCGATCTCGCCCGCGCCTTCCAGATCCTGTTCATGATCATCATCGGCGGCCTCGGCAGCATCCTGGGGTCGTTCCTGGGGGCCGGGTTCATCGTCCTGCTGCCGATTGCCATCACCAATCTCGCCGCGCTGTTCGGCGGCGCCATCCACGCCAACACGCTGGCCAATCTCGAGCACGTCGTCTTCGGCTCGCTGATCGTCATCTTCCTCATTGTCGAGCCGTACGGCCTGGCGCGGCTATGGCAGATCGGCAAGGAGAAGCTGCGCCTCTGGCCGTTCCCGCATTGAGCGGGCAAGCGGTGGACGGCCGCATTGCGGCGGACGGTCGGCGCTGCGCGATCGTCAGGCGACGCGGATCGTCGCCATCATGCCGGCTTCCTGATGCTCCAGAATATGGCAGTGGAACATCCAATCGCCGGGATTGTCGGCGACAAAGGCGATCTCGACCCGCTCCCCCGGCGCCATCAGCACGGTGTCGCGCCATTCCGGACGAGGCACCGGCGCACCGTCGCGGCGCAGCACGCGGAACACCATGCCGTGCAGATGGATCGGATGATGCCAGGCGGTGTCGTTGACCATGGCGAATAGATACGAGCGGCCGGTCCGCAGGGAAAGCATGGGCTCGTGCAGATGGCCCGATGCCGAGCGGCCGTTTATTGTCCACGCCATGCCGCCGCCCATGCGATCCATCATGCCCATCATTCCGCCCATGCCACCGCGCATCATCTTGGGATCCATCATGCCGCCGCCGAACTCGATCGCGTGCCGCTCGGTGCGCTCGAGGTCGGGTTCGGCGAGGGCATTCGGTGGTAGGCTCGGCACTGATCCCCGCGTGCCGCTTCGCGGCGCCGCCCCCGGCTCGTAAGCGAGATCGACGAGCCTGTAGGCTTGCCGCGCGTAGAATCCGTCGACGACCGCGTAGGCGCGGCCGGGCTCGCCGGCCATGTCGAGGATGACATCGACGCGCTGCGCGGGGCCGAGCACGATGCGGCCATCCGCCGGCTGGTGCGGAGCGATCGGCTGGCCGTCGAGCGCGACGATCCAGGGCCGGTGGCCGGTGAAGTCGAGGCCGAAGATGCGCGCATTCGCGGCGTTGATGAGGCGCAGCCGCAAGCGCTCGCCGGCCCGCACGGCAAATTTCTCCGGCACCTGGCCGTTGAGCGTCACCGTGTTGCCGAGGCGGCCGGCATGGCTCGCATCCATCATGTTGCCGAAGTCGTCTTGATCTTGCGCATCGCGGCCCAAACGCCAATCGTGCAGCACCCAGACGACATCGCGATCGACCGCTACGGCCTCGCGCTCCGCGACGATGATCGCACCGAACAGGCCGCGGCCGACCTGCGCCGCGCTGCGATAATGCGGGTGGTACCAATAGGTTCCGGCATCGGGCAGGTCGAACACGTAGCTGAAGGATTGACCCGGCGCGATGGCCGGCTGGGTGACGTCCGGAACGCCGTCCATGGCGTTGGGGGTGCGGATGCCGTGCCAGTGGACCGTGGTCGGTTCGGGCAAGCCGTTGATCACGTCGACGCGGACACGCTCGCCCTGCGGCAAGCGCAGTTCCGGCCCCGGCACGCGGCCATCGTAGCACCACACCGCGGTTTCGGGCGCCCCACCGACCAGCCGCACGCGCGCCGGCGCGGCGGTCAGGCGAAGCGCCGGACTGCTGTTCGCCCCTCGCGCCGAGGCCGCCGGCAGGGTGGCAGTTGCCGCCAGGCCAGCCGCGCCGATGAGCACAGTTCGCCGCGACACGCTATAGGGTTTGGCCATACGATACCCTCCTCGATTGTGAGCCGGGCGTCGCCGCGGCTTTGTAGACCAACCGGGATTACCGCAACCGTTGACCCTCTTGCGGCGGCAAGGTCAATAGAGGCTGCATCGCCGGACGAGCCGCGCAGGGCGCGACCGCGAACAGGAACCAATGACGCGTATCCGA
>JACQDQ010000334.1 GCA_016201015.1 Pseudomonadota bacterium
GCGCGCGACCTGCTGGATCTCGTCGGCTTGAAGGGCTTCGAGGACAAGTACCCCTACGAGCTTTCGGGCGGCATGCAGCAGCGCGCCGCGATCGCGCGCGCGCTGATCCACGACCCCAAGCTCGTGCTGATGGACGAGCCGTTCGGCGCGCTCGATGCGCTGACGCGCGAGAAGATGAATCTCGAGCTGCTGCGCATCTGGCAGGAAAGCCGCAAGACGATCGTCTTCGTCACACACGGCATCACCGAAGCGGTGTTCCTCGGCACGCGCGTGGTCGTGCTCAGCGCCGGGCCGGCGCGGATGGCCGACAACTTCGCGGTCGACTTGCCGCACCCGCGCACGCTCGACATGCGCACGCACGAGCGCTTCGGCGCCTATACGCGGCGGATCTACAAGCTGCTGGGGATCGAATAGCGCGGGCCGAGCGGGCCGGCCCGGAGGTAACCGGACGGTTATCTGGCGTCTTGCACGGCGGCGGCGCTTCGTGACAGTGTTGATGCAATCGCCAATGTGCGAGGCATGGCGGCGTGACCGACGAGCACGGCCAACAGGCAAGGGAGGAACGAATGCGAGCGACGAAAACGGAACTTACCCGGCGCGGCGCGCTTGGTGTCGTGGCGGGCGCCGGAGTCGCGGCGGCCCTGGGCCGCCCGGCGCGGGCGCAGTGGCGGCCATCGCGACCGGTGACGATCATCGTACCGTGGGCCGCCGGCGGCGCGACCGACCAGATCGTGCGCCTGATGGCGGCAGAATTGGAACCCGGTCTCGGCCAGCGCGTCGTCGTCGTCAACCAGCCCGGCGCCGCCGGATCGATCGGCACGCGCAACGCAGTGCAGGCGGAGAAGGACGGCTATACCTGGATTTCCGGCGCGGCCAAGACGCTCGGCGTCTACGAGCTGACCCACGGGCTGGCCACGCGCGTCGACCAGTTCAATCTGTTCCTGGGCGTCGCGCTGGTCTCGATCGTCGGCGTCAATCCGGGCACGCCGTACCAAAGCTTCGATCAGCTTCTCGCCGCGTTCCGCGCGCGGCCGGGGCAGGTGCCGGTGGCCACCGCCGGCAATGCCTCGTCCGGACATCTGGCGATGGAGGGCATCGCCCAGGCGGCGCAGATCCGCTACCGCCATGTCACCTATGACGGCGGCGCGCCGGCGGTCGTCGCGACGGTGAGCGGCGAGGCCGAGGTCACCACGCAGCTCTCGGTCGAGCAAAGCGAGATGATCCACGCGAAGCGTCTGCGGCCGCTGGCGACGGTCGCCAACCAGGCCCTCGAGCTCGAAGGCGTCGGGTCGATTCCGGCGATCACGCAATGGGTGCCGAACATGCCGCCGGCGCTCACCCATTTCGGCTTCTTCATCCCGAAGGGCGTACCGCAGGAGGTTGTCGACGGCGTCACCAAGGCGTTCGAGGCACACATCCCGAACAGTCAGGCGATCCGCACCTATGCGCGCCAGCGCGGCGCGCTCGTCACGTCGCTGCACGGCGATGCCGCCTATCGCGAGGTATGGCCCAATGTCGTCAGCGACGCCTGGCTGCTGCACGCCGCCGGGGCGACGCGCGCATCGCCGGACACCATCGGCATTCCGCGGCCGAGCAACTGAGGCGGGCCGACAAGCGCGCCGCGGACAGCCATGGAGCGCTCGCCTTCGGCGCAGGCAGACCTGCGCGGCGGGGTCATCTGGATCGCGCTCGGCGCCGGCATCGCGGTGCTGTCCTGGCGGATGGACCGGCTCGAGCATATGCATGTCAACCCGTACACTGTCCCGGGACTGGTGCCGGGCCTGCTTGGCGCGGGCCTGGTGGTGCTCGGAGCGCTTCTCGCTTGGCGCACCATCCACGGCGGCGCTCTGGCCAGGGTCGCCGCACCGGTGGGAGTCGATCGGATCGGCGACTTCCGCGTCGTCGCCACCGGCGCGCTGTGCATCCTCTATGCGACTCTGCTGATTGGGCATCTGCCGTTCTGGCTGGCGACCACGATCTTCGTCTTCGTGTTCACTGCGGCCTTCGACTACAAGGAACGCCGCACTGCCGGAACCCTCGCACGCGGTCTGGTGGTCGCGCTGATCGCCGCGGCCGCCACGGCGGCTGCGGTCAGCCTGGTCTTCGAGGATTTGTTTCTCGTCCGCTTGCCGTGACGGGGTCGCGCCGATGCCCGACGGACTGATCCTGTTCGGCCGTGCGCTCTGGCAATTTGCCGAGCCGATCACGCTCGTCTATATCCTCGGCGCGACGCTGCTGGGCGTGATCATCGGCGCCCTGCCCGGCCTCACGGCGACCATGGGCGTCGCGCTGATGACGACGCTCACCCTGCGGATGTCGTCGAGCCAGGCGATCCTGGTCCTGATCTGCGTCTATGTCGGCGCGATCTATGGCGGCAGCCGCACCGCCATTCTGCTCAACATCCCAGGGACGCCGGCGAACGCCGCTTCGTGCCTCGACGGCCACGCGCTGGCAAAGCAGGGCCTCGCCGGCCGCGCGATCGGCATCTCGACCACCGGCTCGCTGATGGGGACGCTGATCGGCATCTTCTTCCTCGCGCTGTTCACGCCGATTCTGGGCGACTTCGCGCTGAGCTTCCAATCCTTCGAATTCTTCTGGCTGGCGCTGTTCGGCGTGATCATCTCGGCGAACCTGGCGGGCGATGACGCGCTCAAAGGCTGGATCGCCGGCTTCGTCGGCCTGTTCGTCACCATGATCGGCCAGGACGGAATCCACGCCTATGAGCGCTTCAGCTTCGACAATCGCGATCTCGCCGGCGGCATCTCGCTGATCCCGGCGCTGGTCGGCGCCTTCGGCTTCGCCGAGGTCATCGGCGTGATGCGCGAGGTGCAGCACAAGGCGATCGTCCACTCGATCGATTCGGTTCTGCCGCGCTTTGGCGACGTGTTCCGCTATTGGCGGACGATCATCCGCTCCGGGCTGATCGGCACCGCGATCGGCATCATCCCCGGAGTGGGCGAGGACATCGCCGCCTGGGCGTCCTATGCCGCGGCAAAGCGCGCGAGCAAGGAAGCCGACAAATTCGGCAAGGGCTCCTATGAGGGGCTGATGGCGGCGGAGACCGGCGACCACGCCTGCCCGCCGGGCGCGGTCATCCCGGCGCTGTCGCTCGGCGTGCCCGGCTCCGCACCGGCGGCGGTGCTGCTCGCGGCGATGATTATCCACGGCATCCGGCCGGGGCCGCTGATCATGGTCGAGAATCCGCAATTCGTCTACGAAGTCGTCGTGATGATGATGTTCGCGACCTTCGGGATTTACTTCTATGGAATCTTCCTGGTGCGACCGTTGATCAGCGTGCTCAAGCTGCCGCGCACCGTCATCATGCCGATCGTATTCGTGCTCTGCGTCATCGGCACCTACGCCATCGCGCAACGCCTGTTCGACGTCTACGTCATGATCTTCTTCGGCGTCTTCGGTTACGTTCTGCGCGAACGCGGCTACCCGATGGCGCCGCTGGTCCTCGGCATCGTGCTGGGCGACCTTCTCGACAAGAATCTGCGGCGCGGCCTGGTGATCACCGACGGCAGCCTGGTGCCGTTCTTCACGCGGCCGATCTGCGTGGTGATGGTCACGATCATCCTGCTCACCATCCTGCTCAAGATCCCCGCGGTCTCGACGGCGGTCGCGCGGGCACGGGCGTCGCTGTTCGCCGGCGGTGCGCGATGACGCCCGCCCGCTTCAAGATCGCGCTGTGCAACGAGGTGATCGCCGGGCGCGACTTCGCCGCGCAATGCGCCTACGCCGCCGCGCTCGGCTATGACGGGATCGAGCTGGCGCCGTTCACGCTGGGCGAGGACCCGTCGCTGCTGGGGCCGCATGAGGCCGCGCGCCTGCGCGATGCGGCGGCGGCGGCCGGCGTCGCGGTGACCGGTCTCCACTGGCTGCTGGTCAAGCCGGCGGGCCTGTCGATCGCCACGCCAGACCCCGCCGTCCACGCACGCACGATTGATGTGCTGCGCCGGCTGGTCGAGTTGTGCGCCGCGCTCGGCGGCTCGGTGCTGGTGCACGGTTCGCCGGCACAGCGCGGCATCGCCGCCGGCCAGTCGCACGCCGACGCGCTTGAGCGGGCGACCGCCGCCTGGGCAGCGGCCGGCGAAGCGGCGCGGCAGGCGGGCGTGACCTATTGCATCGAGCCCCTGTCGCGCGACCAGACGCCGATCGTCAACACGATCGCCGAGGCGGCTGAAATCGTCCGGCGCATCGGCAATCCGGCGCTGCGCACGATGATCGACACCAGCTCGGCCAGCCTCGCCGAGGCGGAGCCGCCGGCCGCGCTGATCGAGCGCTGGTGGCCGACCGGCGTGATTGCGCATGTCCAGGTCAACGACCGCAACCGGCGCGGACCGGGACAGGGCGGCGACCGCTTTGCACCGGTCCTCGCGGCGCTCACGCGCGTCGGCTACGACCGGGTCGTGGCGGTCGAGCCGTTCGACTACGCGCCGGACGGGCCGGGGGCCGCTTCGCGCGCGATCGGCTATCTGCGGGGCATCCTCGAGGCGCAGGCGGCGCCATGACGGGTGAGGACGCGTTGACAGCGCTTCGGCCACAAACCTAAAGTAACTTTCTGGTTACTTACCGATGACGAACGCGAGCGGCA
>JACQDQ010000363.1 GCA_016201015.1 Pseudomonadota bacterium
AGCGCGGCGCCGGCGACGGCGAAATTCTGGAGCGCCGCATCACCATTCCGCGCGGCAAAGCCCGCCTGACGGACTTCGAGCGCCCGGCTGGCAAGCGCCAACTCCGCGGCATAGTCCTTGCGGTCGGCGGCCGCATACGACTGATAGACGAGGCAACGCGCGAGCTCGACCGGGTTGGCCGCGACCAGCTTCATAGCGCGGGCATACAGTGCTTCCGCCTCGGTCATGCGCCGCTGCTTGGCCACCTGCAACGCGATGTTGCAGATCGTGTCGCCGCTGCCCATGGCGCCGGCGCCGAAGGCGCGTTCGTGGATTTCCAAAGCGCGGCGATAGGCGGATTCCGCGCCGGCGTAATCGCCCATGTTGTTGCGGAACAAGCCGAGATCGCGCAGCCTGCCGAAGGCGCCCATATCCTGGATGCCGATCAGCCGCATCGAGCCGCCGACCGCCTGCTCGATCAGGCGGATGTTGTAGGCGGCGATGGAGTCGCGGCCGATTGCGGCGCTCGGCGGCTTGTCGCCTTCCAGCAGCGCAATGGCATCGCGCATCAAGGGAATAGTCGTCGGCACGCCTGACATGAAGTAGGTGTAGGAACCGATCACGGCGACGATCGCGACCTGCTGCCAGCCGCCGGCAAACATCCGGCATTGGCGGATCACCGCGCGGGTGGCACCTGGAAAGACCGTCTTATCGGGCTTGCTGCAATCGAGGTAGCGGTCCAGGCCGCGCTGCCAGGGGCTGACCGACGCGACATCGTAGAGATCGCGCACGAGGAATGGCTCGCGGCGGAGATCGGCGCTGGCACGCTCCCAGCCGTCGCACATAATGAGGTATTGCTGGACGGTCGTGCCGCTCGCTTGACCGAAATTGAGTCGCAAGCGGCAGGCCTCGCCGGTGGCGCTCTGGCCGAGCGGCACTTCCTCGCCGATCGTGCGCGGGATGCCTTGCGCTTGCGCGGAGCTTGCAAAGACAAGCACGGCTAGCCGTAATACGGCGGCGATCAAGGGCCAGTGCAGGCGCATGCGGCCTCCAGTCTTTTCACCGAAAGATGCCGGAAAAAACTTCGATCCTTGCTGGCAGGAGATCGGTTCGGCTGACCGTCGACTAGAACGCCATGTCGAGGAACAGCAGGACGACCGTCCACACGACGACGAATCCGCCGGCGATCTTCAGGCTCGCGTCATTGGCGAAGCTGCTCGGGGAATTCGTCTTGCGCATGGTGGCCTCTGCATCCTTTCGCTGACCGGCCTTTGCCACAATCACACGCAAAATTTATCCGGCTTCCGCGATAGTCGCTGTGATCCGCCTCACTGGGCCGCGGATATTTGCGTCTGCATCTGTGCGCTGCGTCACACTGAAAAGCCTGTGCGCTTCGTCACTCCTGTGCGCGATCAATGATCTAAGGGGTATCTCGCCCGCGCGGTGCCGGAAAAAGGCGGACCGCAGCCTGCTTGACGCCCCCACCCCTCTGCCGCAGGATCGTTCTTGTACGATCAATTTCGGAGGACTCCATGCTGAGCGACCGCATCGAAGCCAAGTGGATCGACAGCTTCGCCCGCGTGTTCGAGCTGTCGAAGATCCAGCCGGGCGATCCGGTCGCCATCCTGTCCGAGACGCAGTCGCGTAAGATCAACGTCGACCTCGCCGAGCTCGCGTTGCTGCGCATGAAGGCGCGGCCGTTCCACGTCATCATGCCGACGCCGGCGCAGGAGGTCGACGTGCCGATCCGCTCGACCGGCGCCTCCAATGCCGTGCAAGGCATGAAGCCGGTGCTCGCCGCGCTGTCCTCGGCGGCGATGGTCGTCGACTGCACGGTCGAGGGCATGCTGCACTCGGTCGAGCTGCCGGAGATTCTGTCCAAGGGCGCGCGGCTCTTGATGGTCAGCAGCGAGCATCCGGAATGCCTCGAGCGGCTGGTTCCCGATCCGGCGCTGCGGCCCAAGGTCGAGGCGGGCGTCGCCATGATGAAGGCGGCGAAGCAGATGCGCGTCACCTCCGAGGCCGGCACCGATCTGCGCGTCGATCTGACCGAGGCGCGCTGCGGCGGCGGCTGGGGCTACACCGACATCCCCGGCACCTTCACCTACTGGCCGGGCGGGCTGATCGCGGCTTACGCGCGCGCGGGCGCGATCGACGGCACGGTGGTGATGGACGCCGGCGACGTCAATCTCACCTTCAAGCGCTATCTCGAGCGGCCGATCCGGATGCGCATCGAGCGCGACTACATCACCGACATCGCCGGCGAGGGCACGGATGCCGAGCTGATGCGCAGCTACTTCGCGGCGTGGGGCGACAAGAACGCCTATGCCGTCGCCCATCTCGGCTGGGGCATGAACCCCAAGGCGCGCTGGGACGCGCTCACCATGTACGATCGCGGCGACATCAACGGCACCGAACTGCGCGCCTTCGCCGGCAATTTCCTGTTCTCGACCGGCGCCAATCAATTCGTCGACCGCTATACGCTCGGCCATTTCGACCTGCCGATGCGGAACTGCACGGTGACGCTCGACAACCAGATGGTGGTCGAGCGCGGCCGCCTGGTCGGCGCGCTGGCGTAGCGATTTCCGAACAACGCCGCAGGCGTCGCCGCGTTGGGGCGATCTTCAACGCGCTCAACTAAAGCGAAGAACACAGAAAGCCGAATATGACGAGCTGGACCACCACCCTCATCGCACCCAAGCCGCGCATCGCCGTCGACCACATGGGCGCGGGCGCACTGGTCGTCTTCATGCACGGCATCGGCGGCAACCGCACCAACTGGCACGACCAGTTGCCGGCCTTCGCCGCGCGTTATCATGCGGCGGCCTGGGACGCGCGCGGCTACGGGCTAAGCGACGACTATGACGGCCCGCTCGACTACGCCGATTTCTGCGCCGATCTCGTGCGCGTGATCGACCATTTCGGCGCCAGGCGCGCGCATCTTGTCGGCCTGTCGATGGGCGGGCTCATCGCCCAGGATTTCTACGCCCGCCATGGCGATCGCGTCGCCAGCTTGGTGCTGGTCGATACGCGGCCGGGCTACGAGCAGGCGTTCGATCCCAGGCAGCGCGCCGAGTTCCTGCGCCTGCGCCTGGAGCCGCTCAAGGCCGGCAAGGAGCCGAAGGACATCGCGCCCAACGTGGCGAAGACGCTGATCGGCCCCAAGGCGCCGCCCGCCATCTTCCAGCGCCTGGTCGACAGCATGACGGCGCTGCACAAGGAGTCCTACATCAAGGCGCTGGAGGCGCGCGCCAACTGGAAGCGCGTCTTCGATCCGAAGACGGTGACGGTACCGACCCTGGTCGTGGTCGGCGCCGACGACACGCTGACGCCGCCGCCGATGGCGAAGTCGATCGCCGACGCCATTCCCGGCGCGCGCCTCGCAGTGATCCCCGATGCCGGGCATCTCAGCAACATCGAGCAGCCGGCCGCGTTCAACCGCATCGTCCTCGAATTCCTCGGCGCGCAGCAGGCCAAGGCGGCGGAGTAGGGGACGAGCGCAGATTCCGCCGTCGAATCGGCTGGAGAA
>JACQDQ010000358.1 GCA_016201015.1 Pseudomonadota bacterium
GCAGTGCATGTCGGGGTTGGAAGCTAGGCCGTAATCGAACGGCGGATGATGCATGAAGATGAGCGTCGGGCGCGACGATTCGCCGAGCCGCGCCTCGATCCAACGCAGCCGCTCGGCGCAGAGCAGGCCGCCGTCGCGGCCTTCGTCCTGCGTATCGAGCATGAGCAGGCGCAGCGGATAGCCGTCGACCGCGTAGTGCACGAAGCCGCTGGGCGCGCGGCGCGCGACATCGGGAAAGGCGGCGCGCAGCGCCTGCCGCGAGTCGTGATTGCCCGGGATCAAGACCAAAGGGGGCTCCAGTGGCGCCAGGATCCCCGCGAGATTGGCGTATTCCGCCGGCGCGCCGGCATCGACGAGATCGCCGGTGGCCACGACGATATCCGGGCGTGGCGACAGCGCGTTGACGAAATCGACCGTCTCGGTCAGCCGCGCGGCCGTATCGATATGGCCGCCGAAGCCGCGTTCGCCTTTGGCGCGAACGTGAAGATCGCTGATTTGTGCGACGAGCATGTCTGGCCCCGTGTCAGCATTGAGTCGGACGCAGAACAACTATACAGAAAACGCTGGAGCGGCGAGCAGGCGCAATCGAACGAACGGCATTGCACGCATGGCGATGAATAAACCGCAGAACGCTTCCGAACCCTTCCGCGGACGCGTCGAAGACGACCACCTGCTGCGCGGCCAGGGACGCTTCAGCGCCGATCTCGACTTGCCCGGCCAAGCCCATTCCGCGTTCCTGCGCTCGCCGCACGCACATGCCGAAATCGTCGGCGTGGCCGTCACCGCGGCAGCCGCCATGCCCGGCGTGCGCCTCATTCTGACCGGCGCCGATCTTGGCGCCGCCGGCCTGCGCGGGCTGCCCTGCATGCCGGGCCAGATCAACGCCGATGGCGCGCCTCTGGTCGTGCCCGAATGGCCGTCGCTGGCGGTCGGCCGCGTGCGGCATGTCGGGCAGCCGGTGGCAATGGTGGTCGCCGACACGCCGGCGGCGGCGCTCGATGCGGTCGAAGCGATCACGGTCGAATACCGCGAGTTGCCCTGCGTCGTCGATGCCGCCGCGAAAGCACCGGCGATCTGGCCGCACGCGCCCGACAATGTCGCGCTCGACCCCCGGGCCGGCGATGCCGCCGGCGCGGCTAAGGCCTTCGCCGGCGCGGCACATGTCGTGACGACGGAGGTGGTCAACCAGCGCCTGGTCGTCGCGCCGATGGAGCCGCGCGCCGTCGTCGCCGCCTACAACGCGGCCGACGACATGTATGTCCTCCATGCCGGCTCGCAGGGCGTGATCGCGCTGCGCGACCAGGTGGCGCATGTGATGAGCCTCCCGCCGGACAAGATCCGAGTGATCAGCCGCGATGTCGGCGGCTGCTTCGGCAGCAAGACGCATGTCTATCCCGAATACGCGCCGCTGCTCGTCGCCAGCCGGCGGCTCGGCCGGCCGGTGAAATGGGTGGCGACGCGCGCCGACACTTTTGTCTCCGACACGCAGGGTCGCGACGCCGCTTTGCGCGGCGAGTTGGCGCTCGATGCCGCCGGCAACTTCCTGGCGCTGCGCGTCGACGGCGTCGTGAATATCGGCGCCTATCTGTCGACGCACGGCACATTCATCGCGACGCGCGTATTCCAGAGCTGCCTCGCCAGCATCTATCGCACGCCGGCGATCGCCGCGCGCATCCGCTGCGTCTACAGCAATACTGTGCCAATCGCACCCTATCGTGGCGCCGGCCGCCCCGAGGCCAACCTTCTGATCGAGCGGCTGATCGACGTGGCGGCGCGGCAGCTCGGCCGCGACCGGGTCGAGCTGCGCCGGCAGAACGTGATACCGCCGACGACGTTTCCCTATGCCACGCCGATCGGCGTCACCTATGACAGCGGCGAATTCGCCGCGCTGCTCGACGCCGCGCTGGCGCGCGCCGACTACGCCGGCTTCGCTGCGCGGCGGGACGCCGCAAGATCGCGCGGCAAGCTGCGCGGCCTCGGCATCGGCTGCTACCTCGAAGTCGCCGGTGGCACGCCGACGGAGACGGCGCGGCTCGACGTGGCGGCCGACGGCAGGGTGGCGATCCGCAGCGCGTTGCAATCGAACGGCCAGGGACACGGCACCGTCTTCCCGCGTCTCGTCGCGCGCGCGCTCGGACTCGATCCGGCCCGCGTGACGATGGAAGAAGGCGATAGCGCGTTCATCGGCTCGGGTGTCGGCTCCTTCGCCTCGCGTTCGCTGATGGTCGGCGGCGCGGCGATGGCCGTCGTCGCCAAGAACTTGATCGATGCCGGGCGCCAGCGCGCCGCCGACGCGCTCGAAGCGGCGCCGGCCGATATCGAATATGCGGGCGGAGTCTTCCGTGTCGCCGGCACCGACCGCGCCGTAACCCTGGCCGAGCTCGCGGCGCGCAGCAGCCTGTCGGTCACCGGCGAAGGCCGCGCCCCGACGACCTTTCCCAATGGCTGCCACATCACCGAGATCGAGATCGATCCGGCGACCGGCGCCGTCGAGATCGTGTCGCATGTTGCGATCGACGATGTCGGCGTCTGCATCGACCGCACGCTGGTCGAGGGACAGATGCATGGCGGGATCACGCAGGGCCTCGGCCAGGTGTTCCTCGAAGCGGCGGTCTATGACGGCGGCGGGCAGCTCCTCACCGGCTCGTTCATGGACTACGCGCTGCCGCGCGCCGACGATTTGCCGCTCTACGACTGCGCCCTGCGCGAGGTGCCATGCCGCACCAACGCGCTGGGCGTCAAGGGCGCCGGTGAGGCAGGCACCACCGGCGCGCTATGTGCCGGCTACAACGCGGTGATGGATGCGTTGGCGCCGCTCGGCATCGCGCAGGTCGACATGCCGGCAACGCCGGCGCGGCTATGGGCGCTGATCGCCGCCGCCACCCGGAGATGACGCCGATGCCATCGATCGCGCAGGAGACACCGTGCCAGGACGAAGTGTTGAGCCTGCTGCGGCAGTCCGACGCCTACGCGGAATCGCTCTATCCGCCCGAGAGCAATCACATGATCGACGTCGAGGCGCTGGCGGCACCGGCGGTCCGCTTCTTCGTCGCGCGGCTGGATGGGCGCGCGGTCGGCTGCGGCGCCCTGGTCCTCGGCGACGCCGGGCAGGCGGAACTCAAGCGCATGTTCATCGATCCGGCGGCACGCGGTCGCGGCGGCGGGCGGGGTATCCTCGAAGCCATCGAGGACATTGCGCGACGCGAAGGCGTGCGCCTGATCCGGCTCGAAACCGGCACGTTGAACCACGAGGCGCTGGCGCTCTACCGCCGCTTCGGCTATCGCGAGCGCGGGCCGTTCGGCGGCTACGGCCCCGATCCGCTCAGCGTGTTCATGGAGAAGGCGCTATCTCCTGTGCCGTAGCCCGAGATCGAGCCGCCGCGCCGTATCGATCGTCCATAGCCTCGACAGCAGATGACCCGCTGCCGCAGCGCCGATGGCCGGAGTGGCCAACTCAAGAAACTTCGCGTCGAGTTCCGCGTCGCTAAGAGGCGCGTCGGGATCGCCCTTGCGGGTCGGCTGGAAGTGGCGCAAGCGCCTGCCGTCTTTGGTCTCGATCTCGAC
Source organism: Pseudomonadota bacterium (assembly GCA_016201015.1). Lineage (GTDB taxonomy): Bacteria > Pseudomonadota > Alphaproteobacteria > CACIAM-22H2 > CACIAM-22H2 > JACQDQ01. Next base: position 3,565 of record JACQDQ010000358.1, read on the forward strand.
CAACGCCGCTCGGCGCTTGGGAAACGCCGCGTCGATTTCGGGTTCGACCGCCAGTTGGACACGCTTCATCATCGCGTGGATCTTCGCGTCCTTGAGGCGCTTCGGTGAAAACGCATCGAGCCGCACGCTGCCGTGGATGAGCGCCGTCGCGACGACAAAGGGCAGGCTGAACTTGCCTTCGAACGCCGTGCGCACACGGTAGCTGCCGGTGACATCAAGCGCGGTCTTGTAGGTCTTGACCATGACGCGGGCGACATCGCTTGCCGCCAGGCCGTGCTTGGCGCGAAGGGCGAGCACCGCGTCGATCGCCGCGAAGCTGTGGCCGCAGCAGCCGTGGTTCTTGAATGTCATCGCCGCGATGTTGTAACGCCGGCCGAGGCCGTCGAGCGCCGCCGGCCAATTCGCCGCGTCGCTCATCGCCGCGCCGAACCCCGCCGGGCCGTCGAGCACGTCCAGCGCGCCGGTGATCCCGCGTTGCGCGCCGAGCGCCGCGAGCACGCCCACTTGCGCCGCGTGGCCGGCATGCAGCGGTTTCGACATCGATTCCGAGCGGAACGCTTGCTGCAGGCCGGAGGCGAAGGTGGCGGCAGTGGCCAGCGCATGGGCGGTGCCGCTTTTGTCGAGCCCGAGCACGCTTGCGGCGGCAGCGGCCGCGCCGATGCAGCCGATGGTACCGGTGGTATGCCAGTATTTGTAATGCGACGGCTGCACGGCGACGCCGATGCGCGTCGATACCTCGTAACCGACGATGACGGCACGCAGAAAGGCATCACCCGTGGCGCCCCGTGCCTGCGCGACCGCAAGCGCCGCGGCGATAGTCGGCGCGCCGGGATGATAGATCGCGTCGCGGAAGATGTCGTCGAACTCGACCGTGTGCGACGCGGTGCCATTGATCAGCGCCGCGGCCAGCGGCGTGGCGCGCCGTGCGGAGGGATAGAGCACCGCACGGCCATGGCCGATCTCGCCGGCGAGCGCGCGGATCAGCAGCGCCGCTGGCGCCTCGCGCCCACCGGCGAGCAGCGCGGCGAACCAGTCGATGACTGCGCGCTTGGCATGATGGCGCACCGCCTCGGGCAGGCGCCGCGTCCGCTCGCGCCGCGCATAGGCGGCGATGCGCGGCAGCAGCATCTATTCGGCGACGGCGGATAGGCCGCGCGCGGCGCGTCCGGCCGAGCCGCCGGCGCGCCGTCCGAACACCGCGCCGGACATGAGGCCGGTGCCGCCCGGATAGTTAAAATAGAACAGGCCGCCGACCAGCTCGCCGGCGGCATAGAGTCCGTCGATCGGCGCACCGTCGCCATCGATGACGCGCGTGGCCGTATCGATGCGTAGGCCGCCGAAGGTGAAGGTGATGCCGCAGGTGACGGCATAGGCCTCGAAGGGCGGCTCCTCGATCGTGTTCGCCCAATTCGATTTCGGCGGGTCAATACCCTCGGCGCGGCGGCCGTCCTTGACGTTGGGATTGAACGCGATATCGGTGCGCACCGCGCGATTATAGGCGCGCACGGTCTCGAGGAATCCCTTGGCGTCGACATCGTCGAGCTTGCTGGCCAGATCCTCCAAGGACTGCGCGCTCGCTTTCGTCACCCGGCGGATGCGGTATTCGTCGCGCAACAGGTGCAGCACCTTCTTGTCGAACACCTGCCAGGCGAACTGGCCCGGCTGTTCGAGAATGGCGCGGCCGTATTTGGCGTAGGTGTAATTGCGGAAATCGGCGCCCTCGTCGACGAATCGGCTGCCTTTCGCATTGACCATGATGCCGAACGGATAACTGTGCTTCTGGAACTGATCGCCGACCGCGAGATCGCCGAATTCCGGCGCATTGCGCTCCCAGCCGACCGCGTGGCAGCCCGACCAGTTGCCGCAGGGGCTGGCGCCGATATCGAGCGCCATGCGGATGCCGTCGCCGGTGTTGAAGCGCGTGCCGCGCACCTTGGCCAGCTCCCAGCCCGGCCCGAGATAGCGCGTGCGCCATTCGGTGTTGCTCTCGAAGCCGCCGCAGGCGAGCACCACCGCGCGCCCACGAATGTCCGCGCTATGTCCGCCGCTGCGCGCCGTCACGCCGTCGACGCGCCGCCCGTCATGAATGAGCGATACCGCGCGCGTGTCGTAGCGGATTTCGATTCCCTCGCGTTCGCAGGCGGCGGTCAGCGAGTCGACCAGGCCCGGCCCACCGCCGCGCGCCTCGATGGTGAGCCCGCCCCAGAACTTGAACCTGCCGCCGACCTTGAACGCCTGGCGGCCGTAGATCGGCACGAAGCGCACGCCCTTGCCGCGCATCCACACCATGGTAGCGAGGCTGTCATTGACCAGCAGCTCGACGAGGTCGGGGTCGGCGCGGTGCTGCGTGACGCGCGCCATGTCGTCGAAGAACTGCTCGCGCGTGTAGGTGCCGAAATCGGTCGACTCGATCTCGACCGGCGACAGGTCGGTGACCACTTGCTTGAGGTCGTCGAGGCCGGCATAGGCGAAGCGCATGGCGCCGGCGGTGAAGCGGCTGTTGCCGCCGCACTCGGCGCGTGGCGCGCGCTCCAGCACCAGCACCCGCGCGCCCTGCTCGCGCGCCGCCAGCGCCGCGCACAGCGCCGCGTTGCCGGCGCCGACCACCACCACGTCAAACACGTCGCTCACGCGCCACTCCCCGCCGGATTGTATCGATCCAACATTCTCGAATATTCCGCGCGCATTGTAGTCGCCTCGCGACGCACCACAAGCCACGATGACCGCGCGACATTGACACCATCGTCCGCGACTGAATACAACTCCGCCATTGCGCAGCGGGGAACGGCCGACAGGACAATCAGGAACGCATGAACACCTCGCAGGTGATCGCGAAATACCTGGCGGCCGCCGGCATCCGGCACGTCTTCGGCTATCCCGGCGATCCGAATATCGAGCTGATGGAAGCGATGCGCCGCGAGGGCCTCGACTTCGTGCTGGCGCGCCGCGAGGGCACGGCCGGCTTCATGGCCGAGGCCTACGGCCAGATCACCGGCCGGCCGGGCGTGTGCCTGTCGACGCTGGGGCCGGGCTCGTCCAACCTGGTGAACGCGGTCGCCACCGCCTTCCTCGACCGCGTGCCGATGCTGGCCATCTCCGGCCAGATCGAGAGCAAGCGCGCGCCGGTGTTCACGCATCAGGTGCTCGACCACAATCGGCTGTTCGCGCCGATCAGCAAATGGACGGCGCAGATCCAGCCCAACACCGTGGCAACGATCATGCGTAAGGCCTTGCGCGTCGCCATGGCCGAGCGTCCGGGTTCCGTGCACATCACGACTGGCGCCGACGTGGTCGGCGCCGAGGCGAGCGACGACACGATCCTGCTGCCGCCGCTCCGGCCGACGGTCGAAGTCGTGCAAATCTTCGCCGCCGACGGCGTCGTCGCCGATCCGGCCAAGCGCCTCGCCGCCGCGCGGCGGCCGGTGATCGTCGCCGGCATCTCCGCGCAGCGCGCCGAGGCGAGCGCCGCGCTCAAGCGCCTCGCCGAGACCGCGGGCCTGCCGGTCGTGATCGCGCCGATGGCGAAGGGTCTGCTGCCGGAAGACCATGCGGCCTATGCCGGCACGCTCGACATGGCGTGCAACGGCTTCATGTGGGAGTTCCTCAAGACGGCCGACCTCATCCTCGCCGTTGGCTTCGATGCGGTCGAGCTGATCAAGCCGTGGCAGCCGACGGCGCCGGTCATCCACATCGACTCGACGCCCAACACCGACCAAGTCTATCCCGCCGAGATCGAGATCGTCGGCCACATCCCGGCGATCCTCGACGCGCTCGCCGGCGCCTTCAAGGGCCAAGCCAAGTGGTCTGACGCGGAGATCGCACGCCACCGCAAGGCGCTCATGGACATCTATTACTCGGGCCGCGTCGCCGGCAAGCTCAACCCCACCGACGTCATCGACGTGGTGCGCAAGGCAGCGTCGCGCGACACCGTCGTCTCGACCGATGTCGGCTCGCATAAATTCCTCGTCGGCCAGGGCTGGACGACCTATGCGCCGCGCGGCGTATTGATGACCAACGGCCTGTCGTCGATGGGCTATGCGCTGCCGGCGGCGATCGCGGCGAAGCATATCGACCGCGAGCGCAATGTCATCTGCTTCACCGGCGACGGCGGCCTGGCCATGGTGCAGGGCGAGCTGCGCCTCGCCGCCTCGCTCAAGCTGTCGATGCTCGTCGTCGTCTTCTGCGACAACTCGCTCAACCGCATCGAGTTGAAGCAGATGGCGCGGCAATACCCGAGCTGGGGCACGCTGATCGACCCTACGGATATGGCCAAGCTCGGCCAGTCGATGGGCTGCGACGGCGTCGATGTCGACAGCGCGCGCGACCTCGAGCGCGTCATCGCCGGCGGCCCGGCCGCCGACCGGCCGCTGGTCGTCGGCGCCAAGATCGACCCGGCGCAATACGCCGCGCAATTCTGATTCTGTATCGACTTCGGAGTCTTGCATGTCACTCTTGGCACCGCGTCTCGCCAACATCAAGCCCTCGGCCAGCGCCGCCGCCTCGTAGCGCGCGCGCGAGCTCTTCGCCGCCGGCCGCGACGTCATCGCCCTCAGCTCCGGCGAGCCTGATTTCGACACGCCGGAGCACGTCAAGGAGGCGGCAATCGCCGCCATGCGCCGCGGCGATACCAAGTACACCAATGTCGACGGCGAGACGATCCGCACCGACGAGGACTTCGTGCTCTATCTCCTCGACGCGGTCGGCGTCGCGGTGGTGCACGGCGCGGCCTACGGCCTGTCGCCCTATTTCCGCATTTCGTTCGCCACGTCGATGGAAAAGCTGGTCGACGCCTGCGGCCGCATCCAGCGCGCCTGCGAAGCGCTCAAATGACGGAGCGGCAGCCAGCGACACTTTTTCGTCGCGGGTTGCCGAACGTCCTTCGAGCGGATTTACGCCGCGCGCAGTCTGACTTTCGCATGCCTGGGCCGCGACTTTCGGCGCACCACGGCCGGCTCGAAGTAGATTCTAAGCCGCGTGCCCGTCGCTGCGGCAAATCGCTCCAGCGTCCGCGTCGAGGGTTTTACCCGGCCGCTCTCCAGCCTTGCGATGACCGCCTGTGTCGTCTTCATGCGCCGCGCTAGCTCCTCTTGGGTGATGCCGGCGCGGGAGCGCGCTTCAATCATCGCCGACGCCAATGCATATTCCGCCGCTAGTGCCACGAATTCCCGCGCGTAATCGGGATCGGTCTTCATCCACTTGCGGTGCAGTTCGGCGGCACGAATCTCTTTCATCCGACCTCCATTGCGCGTTGCCGCGCTAGCGCGATTTCCCGGCGTGGCGTCTTCTGCGTCTTCTCGCGAACACGCGGACGACCACCACTCTCTTGCCTGAGGCCGTCACGTAGAGCGCCCGCGCAATTCCGTCGCGACCGCTCATGCGCATTTCCCACAAGCGATCATCAAGGTGTTTCACGTGCGGCTCGCGTACACGCTCGAGGCCATGGGTCTCAACCAACATGACGATCCGACTGAATCTGGCGCGGATGTCGGCCGGCAGCGCCGCCAACTCGCCCGCCACAGTCTCGTTTAGAAATGTGACGGTCCACGCCATCTTTTTCAATCATACCATTTTTGCAATATCGAATCAAACGGCACCCGCGCGCCGGCGCGGCACGGGAGTGCCGCCCCTACGACTTCACCCCCGGCGCGGCGATCATGCGGATCGGCTTGCCGGCGAGGAACGCGCGGATCGCGTCGACCGTCTGCGGATAGACCAGGCGATAATTCTCGGCAGTGACGTAGCCGAGATGCGGCGTCAGCAGCGCATTGTCGAGCTGCCGCAGCGGGCTGTCGGCCGGCAGCGGCTCGCGGTCATAGACGTCGAGCGCCACACCGGCAATGCGCTTGGCGCGCATGGCGTCGACCAGCGCGGATTGGTCGACGATCGGGCCGCGGGAGGTATTGACCAGATACGCCGTCGGCTTCATCCGCGCCAAATCGGCCGCCCCGATCAGGCCGCGCGTACGGTCGCTCAGCACGACATGGATCGTGACGAAATCCGCCACGGCCATCAGCTCGTTCTTCGAGACGTGCGCGACGCCGTGCTCGGCGGCCCGATCCGGCGTCAGGTTCTGGCTCCAGGCCACGACCTTCATGCCGAAGGCCTTGCCGATCGCGGCGACCTGCGTTCCCAGACGGCCGAGGCCGACGACGCCGAGCACCTTGTCGCGCAGGCCGATGCCGAGCTCGACCTGCCAGTGCCCGCCGCGCATCGCCGCACTCTCCCACGGGATGCGCCGCGCCAGCGCCAGGATCAGGCCCCAAGTCAGCTCGGCCGTCGGATAGCCGAGCATCTCGGTGCCGCAGCTTGTGACGCCGCGCGCCGCCGCCGCGGCAAAATCGATCGCCGCATTGCGCGAGCCCGAGGTGATGAGCAGCTTGAGCCGCGGCAGCCGCTCGATCAGCGCGCGCGGGAACGGCGTGCGCTCGCGCATGGCGACGACGATGTCGAACTCGGCGAGATTTCGGGCGACGGTGTCGGCGTCGTCCCAATGCTCGCGGAAGGCGACGACATCGACCGCCGGCTTCAGGCTCGCCCAGTCGGCCAGCCCGAGCGCCACACCTTGATAGTCGTCCAAGATCGCTGCACGCATATCGTTTCATTCCCTCCGTCTTGCCAAGCGCTTGCCTTGACGCGCTCCGCGTTGCTGTATACGCATGTTTATAATGGCCTGTTGCAGATTGTCGATGCGCATTGCAACGCCACGACATGGCGGCCGAGGGAGGACACGATGATGACGAAGCGGCAATTCTTTTCGACAGTCGCGGCGCTCGTCTTGATCGGCGCGGTCACTGCGGGCCCGGCGCAGGCGCAATCGAAGCAAGTCGTCATCTATTCGGCGAACGAGGCGACACTCGACACGCTTGTCTTCGACGCCTTCGCGAAGGAGACCGGCATCAAGGTGCAGCCGGTGTCGTCGGGATCCGGCGTGCTGGTCAAGCGCATCGAGTCGGAGAAGGCGCGGCCGCAGGGCGACGTGATCTGGGGCATCAGCCGCTCGTTGCTGCAAACCAACACGCAGTATTTCAGCGCCTACACATCGAAGAACAAGGCGGCGATTCCGGCCGAGTACCGCGACCCCGGCGACATCTGGATCGGCAACAACCTGCACGTCATGGTGATCCTGCAGAACACCAAGATGGTGCCGGAAAACGAAGGCCCGAAGAGCTGGGCCGATCTGCTCGATCCCAAATGGCGCGGCAAGATCGCCTTCACCGACCCGGCCAATTCCGGCTCCGCCTTCACCACTTCGACGATGCTGGTCCAACTGTTCGGCGGCGGCGAGGTCGGCTGGAAGAAGGTCGAGGAGCTGTTCCGCAACATCAAAGTGCTGAACCGCTCGTCGCTGGTGCCGCAGGGCGTCGGCAACGGCGAATATCCGCTCGGCATCTTCCTCGAATATGGCGGTTATGTCTGGCAAAGCAACGGCGCGCCGATGAAGGTGATCTATCCGGCCGACGGCAGCGTCGTGCAGATGGAGGGCTGCGCCGTCGTCAAAGGCGGCCCGAACCCGGATGCGGCCACGGCCTTCGTCGATTTCATCAACCGCAAGGATACGCGCGAGCTGATCCTCAAGAACACGTTCCGGCGGCCGGCGCGGCAGGATCTCGACCTTGCCAATCTGCCGGGCAAGATGCCGGCGATGAGCGCCATCAAGCTCGCGCCGTACGACGAGGCCGCCTGGACCGAGGCGCGCGCGGCGACGCTCGACCGCATCAAGGACATCATCCTGAAGACCCGCTGACGGCGCGCGCTTACGCCGGGCCGGATTTCGGGGCGTATTGACTGCGATCCGCATCGCCGAGGTGGCGCGGTCGTTCGGCGCGGTCCGCGCCGTCGACCGCGTATCGCTCGACATCAACGAGGGCGAGTTCTTCACGCTGCTCGGGCCTTCGGGCTGCGGCAAGACGACGCTGCTGCGCATGATCGCCGGGTTCTGCGACCTCGACCACGGCGCGATCCATTTCGGCGAGCGCCGCGTCGACACGGTGCCGCCGCACCGGCGCAACGCCGGCATGGTGTTCCAGAACTACGCAATCTTTCCCAACCTGACGGTGGCCGGCAACGTCGCCTACGGCCTCAAGGCGCGCAATGTGCCCGCGGGCGAGATCGGCGCGCGCGTCGCCCGCGCGCTCAAGCTGGTCCATCTCGACGGCTACGACGAACGCTGGCCGCACCAGCTCTCCGGCGGCCAGTTGCAGCGCGTCGCGATCGCTCGTTGCCTGGTCATCGAGCCCGAGGTGCTGCTGCTCGATGAGCCGCTCTCCAATCTCGATGCGCAACTCCGCGTCGAGATGCGGCGCGAGATTCGCCTGTTGCAGCAATCGCTGAAGATCACGGCGATCTATGTGACGCACGACCAGGAGGAGGCGCTCGCCATCTCCGACCGCATCGCCGTGATGCGCGCCGGGCGCACCGAGCAGGTGGGCGGCCCGACCGAGATCTATCAGCGGCCGGCGACCCGGTTCGTCGCCGAGTTCATGGGCACAACGAACCTGCTGTCGGGCATTGCGGTGGACGGGCCGGTCGGCGGCACCGCCAAGGTGCGGGTCGGCGGCCAGGACTTCGCGCTGCCGGCCGGCACGGCGAGACCCCGCGATGCCGTGACTTTCTCACTGCGGCCGGAGGCGTTGCGGCTGATCGCGCCGGGCGAGCACGCGCCGTCCGGCTGGCACACATTGGAGGCGCGCCTCGCGGGCGTCGAGTTTCTCGGCGTGCTCACGCGCCTCGACCTGCAGCTCGCCGACGGCGCGCCGCTACGTGCCGCGACGCTGGACCTGCCGCCGGAGGCCGCGCTGCGTCGCGAGCGGATCACCGTCGCCTACGACCCGCAGCGCGTCACCGTTTTGTCCAAGCCATGAGGATCGCCGCCGCCCGCGCCGGCTTTCCGCTGGCGGTCGCCGCCGTGGCGTTCGCCTTCCTCGGCTTGTTCCTGCTTTATCCGCTGTTCGGCGTCTTCAAGGCGAGCTTCCTCGACCCGACGGGCGTGTCCTTCACGCTCGACAACTACGCGCGGGTGCTGTCGCGCGCCTTCTACCGCGCCAGCCTGACCAACAGCCTGACGATCGGCCTCGGCGCCACGCTGGCGACGACGGCGATCGGCGTGCCGCTCGCCTTCTGCCTGGCGCGCCTGCCGGTACCAGGCAAGCCCGTGCTGCTGGCCCTCGCCGCGCTGCCGCTGGTGCTCCCCTCCTTCGTCGGCGCCTATGCCTGGGTGCTGCTGCTCGGCCGCTCCGGCATCGTCTCGCAGGCCTTGCGCGCGATCGGCATCGATGGCGTGTCGATCTACGGCAAGCACGGCCTCATCCTGGTCTACACGCTGCAGACGTTCCCTTACGTGCTGCTGCCGACGCTCGCGGCGTTCAAGGCGATCGACGTGTCGATCGAAGAGGCTGGCCAGAATCTCGGCGCCTCGCGCTGGCGCGTGTTCTGGACCGTGATCCTGCCGGTCGCCGCGCCCGCCGTGCTGTCGGGCGCGCTGCTCGTCTTGATGGAGACGCTGGAGAATTTCGGCGTGCCGTTCGTGCTGGCCGAGGACATGCCGATCCTCGCGGTCGAGGCCTACAAGCTGTTCATCGGCGAGGTCGGCGGCAATCCGGCTTCGGCCGGCGTGCTCGGCGTGCTGCTCGTCGCCTGCACGACCGTCGCGCTGCTGCTGCAGCGCTACTATCTCGGCCGACGGCGCTTCGCCACCGGCGCCCGCCGCACGCCGCCGGAGCTCGTCGTCGGCGCCGGCCTGCGCGGTCTGGCCACGGCCTATTGCTGGGGCGTCGTGCTGCTGGCCCTGGTGCCGTTCTTCGCCGTCGTCGCCCTTTCCTTCATGGAATATCGCGGTCCGGTGCTGCATCCCGGCTTCAGCCTGGACAACTTCCTGCGCCTGCTCGACCGCTCGCAGCGGCCGCTGATGAATACGCTCGTGCTGGCGAGTGCGGCGGCGGGCGGAGCGGCGCTTCTCGGCGTCCCCATCGGCTACGTGCTGACGCGCTACCGCTCGCGGCTTGCCGACGTGCTCGATATCGTCGCGATGATCCCCTTCGCCATCGCCGGCACGGTTCTCGGCATCGGCCTGGTGATCTCGTTCAACAGCGGGTGGCTGATTCTGACCGGCAGCCCGCTGATCCTGGTGCTCGCCTATCTCGTGCGCAAGCTGCCATTCAACGTCAGGGCGAGCAGCGCGATCCTGCACCAGATCGATCCCAGCCTCGAGGAAGCGTCGATCAATCTCGGCGTCTCGCCGGCGCGCACCTTCCTGACGCTCACCGTGCCGCTGATGATGGGCGGCATCATCGGCGGCACCATCCTCACCTGGGTGACGATCGCCTCCGAGCTCAGTGCCACCGTCGTGCTCTATAGCGGCCCGTGGGCGACGATGACCGTCGTCATGTTCCAGGCGCTCGAAGGCACCAGCGCCGGCGCCGCCTCGGCCGCGGCGACGGTGCTGATCGTCGTCACCGTCGTGCCGCTGATTCTCGTGCACCGCCTGCTGCGCCGGCACGAGATGTCGCTGTTGTAGCCGGGGCGGCTTTGACAGCCGGGCGGCGGCGCGGCACGATATTGACCGGACAACAAGAGCGAGGGGCCCATGGGCATTGCCTTGCGGCCGATCAAGGATCGATTCGGCGCCGAGATCGTCGGCATCGATCCCGGCCTCGATGTCGACGACGCGACCTTCCGCGCGGTCGAGGATGCGTGGTACGGCCACAACATCCTGCTGTTCCGCGGCGTCAAGATGACGCCGGAGCAGCACATCGCCTTCACCCGGCGCCTCGGCCCGCTGCATATCATGACGCCGCCGCAGTACAACCTGCCCGGCCATCCGGAGATTTTCGTCGTCGCCAATGTCGAGGAGATGGGCAAGCCGGTCGGCATGCGCCGCGTCGGCCTCGGCTGGCACACCGACGGCGAGGACAAGAAAATTCCCAATGCCGGTTCGTTCCTCTATGCGCTGAAGGTCCCGCCCGAGGGCGGCGACACGATGTTCGCCGACATGTACGGCGCCTGGGAGGCACTGCCCGAGCGCATCAAGCGCCGCGTCGACGGCCGCCGCGCGCGCTTCAGTCGCATCGCCATGCATCACGTCCACTACCCCTACGAGCCGCCGCTGACCGACACGCAGAAGGCCGAGCGGCCCGACGTGTTTCACCCGATCGCGCGCACGCATCCGCGGACCGGCCGCAAGGCGCTCTATATCGGCCGCTGGGCCTGCGACATCGAAGGTCTGCCGGCGGACGAGGGCCGGGCGCTGATCGAGGAGTTGCAGGATTTCGCCGCGCGGCCCGAATTCGTCTACCGCCACAAGTGGCGGGTCGGCGATGCGGTTCTCTGGGACAATCGCTGCACGCTGCATTGCGCCACCGGTTTCGACGACACGAAATACACGCGGCACATGCACCGCACCACGCTCGAAGGCGAAGTCCCGGTGTGAGCGAAGCTACGTTGTTGGTTTTAGTCGTCATCACCGGGCCGCCGCGCAGCGGCGTGACCCCTGGGCGGCCTTCGGCCGTCCCAGCCACGCCTCCCTTCCGGAAAAAAAGACGTGGATGGCCGGGTCTCGCGCCTTCGTCTTACGACTACGGCGCGGCCCGGCCATGACGTGAAAAATGGAATCGATCGGTGGACGAGATCTGCCGTGCTATTGCTCCCCCTGCGCCGCGAGAGCAGCCGCGATCCTCTCCACCGCACCCGAGTTTAGCGGCAACGCCACTCCGGATTGCGATGCCATAGCAATCAATGGAAAATGCGGTTGGCAAGAGGACCGCAGCCACGCCCGGCTCTGCCGAGAAAGCGGAACAGCGAGAGGGAGGAAAGTCCATGACACCGATCCTGGCGCGCGCGGCTGTCGTGGCCGGCGCGACGTTCCTGGCGGCGATGGGCGCGGGCCCGCAAGACGGCCTGGCCGAAGCGCAGGAAGTCCGCCTCGCCAAGCAGTTCTCGATGGGCTACGTGCAGTTCAACGTGATCGAGCGCCAGCGGCTGATCGAGAAGCACGCCGAGGCGCTGGGTCTACGGGACGTCAAGGCGATCTGGTCGACGTTCAACGGCCCCAACGCGATGAACGACGCGCTTCTGTCGAATTCCGTCGACATCGTCTCCGGCGGCGTTCCGGGCCTCGTCACGCTGTGGGCGCGCACCAAGGGTACGTCGATGGAGGTCAAGGGGATATCGGCCCTCAGCTCGCAACCGTTCCTGCTCAACACGCGGGACCCCCGAATCCGCGGCGTTGAGGATTTCACCGATGCGGACCGGATTGCGGTGCCGGCGGTGAAGGTATCCGTGCAGGCGGTGACGCTGCAGATGGCGGCGGCCAAGAAGTTCGGCTTCGAGAACTACAGCAGGCTCGACTCGCTGACGGTCTCGCTGTCGCCGCCTGATTCGACGATCGGAATCATCAGCGGCAATGCCGGATTCAACAACGTCTTCGGCGTCCCGCCCTTCCAGCAGCAGCAGCTCGAGCATCCCGGGATCAGGACGGTGCTAAATTCGTTCGATGTGCTGGAGGGGCCCCACACGTTTACGGTCGCCTGGACATCGAGCCGGTTCCGCGAGCAGAACCCAGCCCTTTATCGCGCCCTTATGCTCGCGCTGGAGGAGGCGACCGAAATCATCAACCGCGACAAGCGGGCCGCTGCCGCGCTGTGGAAGGAAGACTCGAAATCCAACCTGTCACTGGATTTCGTTCACAATGTCCTGGCCGGGTCGCAGGTACGGTGGACTTTGACCCCGGAGAACACGATGAAGTATGCGGAATTCATGCATCGTGTGGGGTCGATCAAGGCAGCACCAGCGTCCTGGAAGGATCTGTTCTTCCCGGAAATTCATGGCCTCTCCGGGAGCTGACGAAGGTCCCTGCGTCACCGCTTTCCCCGCGCGGCGAGGGCGGCCGCGATCTTCTCCGCCGCGCCGGTGATCTCCGGCAGCTTGACGCCGGCCTTGATGCGGGCCATGCGCTCGGGTTGCAGCCGTTCGCGGCGCAGCGCCTCCTCGACCACCCAGGAAATCTGCGACGGCGGCAACACGACGATGCCGCTGTCGTCGGCGAGAATCGCATCTCCCGGATTGACCGCGACGCCGCCGCAGGCGACCGGGATGTTGAATCCGCCGGACAGCGCCAGCGGCTTGGTGGTGATCGGCGACGGCCCGCGGCACCAGGTCGGCAGCGGCAGAGTGCGGATTTCGGCGAAGTCCGTCGCCATCCCGTCGATGGCGGCGCCGGCCAAGCCCGCCACCTTGCCCGCGAGCGCCGTGCCGCCGCCCCAACAGGCATGCCGGCGGTCGCCCGCACGCGCGATGACCAGGAAATCGCCCGGCCGCACCTGGCCCAGCGCGTAGTGAACGATGGCGCCGTCCGCCCCCGCCGCCAGCACCGTCACCGCCGTGCCGACGACGCGGCAATTGTCGATCACCGGGCGGATTTCCGGGTCCATGAACTCGGCATGCAGGAAATGACCGATGGTCGCCGTCTCCACCTGCTGCAAGCGCGCGAGCAGCTCTGGTTTCACCGGGTCGGGCATCGCATTGATCATGAACACGTCGCGGGCTCCGCTGGTTGTGAAGCGACAATTCAGCCGGATCGCGGCACGACCCAGCAATCCTCGGGCGCGGCGGTGAGAAAGGCGTCCTCGCCCGGCGCCGGCGGCGTCTGCCGGCCATCGTTCTTGATCTCGATCGCCGCCGTGCCGCCGCCGGCAAGCTCGAGTCGCACCTCGATCGCATTGCCGAGATAGACGACGCGGGCGACGCGCCCGGCAATTGCGATCGCACCCGCAGCCGTGTTTGTCGTGCGATCGAGCCTCGCGCGTTCCGGCCGGATCGTCACGGCGAGGCCGGCGCCGCTACGCGTGCCTGGCGGCACCGGCACGACGATTTCGCCGCCGCCCACGAAGCTGAGGCGCGCGCGTCCGCCGGCGTCAGGATCGCCGACTGCGGTCGCATCGAGGAAATTCATCATGCCGATGAATTCGGCGACGAAACGGCTCGCCGGCCGCTCGTAGATGTCGCGCGGACTGGCGATCTGCTCGATGCGCCCGGCGTTCATCACGGCGATGCGGTCCGACATGACCAGCGCCTCGCCCTGGTCGTGGGTCACGAACACGGTGGTGATGCCGAGGCGGCGCTGCAGCGCGGAGATCTCCAGCCGCATCTCCTCGCGCAGCTTGAGATCGAGGTTGCTGAGCGGCTCGTCGAGCAGCAGCACCTTGGGCCGGATGACCAGCGCGCGGGCGAGCGCCACGCGCTGACGCTGGCCACCGGAAAGCTGTCCCGGCCGCCGCTCGCCGAGGCCGGCGAGCTTGACGAGATCGAGCGCGCCGGCCACGCGCCGCGCGATGTCGGCCCCGTCGACCTTGCGCATGCGCAGCCCGAAGGCGACGTTCTCCGCCACCGTCATATGCGGGAACAGCGCGTAATCCTGGAACACCATGCCGAGGTCGCGCTTGAACGGCGGCAGGGACTCGATCGGTCTGCCGTCGAGCCGGATCGAGCCCGCATTCGGCTCGATGAAGCCGGCGATCATATTGAGCGTCGTCGTCTTGCCACAGCCCGAGGGTCCGAGCAGCGTCACGAACTCTCCCGCACCGACGGCGAGGTCGATGCCGGCCACCGCTGTCGTCGCGCCGTAGCGCTTCTCGATCCGCTCGAGCGCCAATGCCGTCTCAGTCACGCGAATGATCTCCAAACACGAAGTCGCCGACGTATTCGAGAAAGCTGAGGATGGTCACGGTCACCGGCCGCTGGCCCGGCCGCGCGACGAACAGCGACAGGTTCACGTCGCTGAAGGAGTGGATGAAGGCGAAGACGGCGCCGGCGAAAATGCCCGCCTTGCACAGCGGAATGGTGATCTCGCGCAGCACCGTCGCCGGCGTCGCGCCGAGATTGAGCGCCGCCTGCTCGACCGCAGGCGGCATCGCCTTCAAGCTGATCGCCACGGTGCGCACGCTGAACGGCAGGCAGATCACGACGTGGCCGATGAGCAGCGCCCAGAAACCGAGCAATGCGCCGAAGCCGGCGATCTGCAGGAATTGCAGCAGCGCGATGCCGGTGACCAGCGTCGGCAGGATCAGCGGGCTCATGGTCAGCGCGGCGAGCGCGCCGCGGCCGGGAAACTCGTGGCGCGCCAGCGCGAAGGCGAGCGGCAGGCCAAGCGCGGTGCTGATCAGCGCCGTCACTGCGGAAAGTTCGAGGCTGAAGGCGAGCGGCCCCAGCCATTGCGGCGTGAAGGCTTCGCCCCACCAGCGCAGCGAGAAGCCCTGCGGCGGGAATTGCGAGCGATTGACCGCGTTGAACGAGACGATCGCGGTGATCAGGATCGGTCCGACGATAAAGGCGTAGATGAGCGCCACGCCGAGCTTGAGCGCCGTCCACGGCCCATGACGCCAGGACAGGGCCCGGGTCATAGCGCGCTCCGCTTGGCGCCCAGCGCTGCGGTCGCGAGAAGGATCGCCAGCGAACTGACGATCAGCACGACGCCGAAGGCCGACCCCAGCGACCAATCGAGCAGCGAGACCATGAGATTGCGGATCTGCGTCGCCATCACCTCGGTCGACGGGCCGCCGAGGATGGCCGGCGTCGCGTAGGCGCTGATCGCGATCGAGAAGGCGAGCAGGAAGCCGCCGGCAACGCCAGGGAAGCTCAACGGCAGGACGACAGAGAGAAAAGTCCGCAGGCGGTTGGCGCCGAGCCCCATCGCCGCGCGCTCGAGGCTGGGGTTGATGCCATTGAGCGAGCTCATGATCGTCAGCACGCCATAGGGCAGCAGCGCGTGGGCAAGGCCGATGGTGATCGCCCAAGAGCTGGGCAGCAGCCGCAGCGGTTCGCCGATGACGTCGAGTGCCCGCAGCAGGTTGTTGACCAGCCCCTCGCGGCTCAAGATCACGTACCAGCCATAGGTGCGGACGATCACGCTGGCCAGCAGCGGCGCCAGCGACAGCGCGATCAACAGCCCTTTCCAACGGCTGCTCGTGCGTACCAGGAAATAGGCGAGCGGATAGGCGAGCACGACGACGATCAGGCCGACGCTGCCGCCGATCACGAACGTCCGCAGGATCGTGTTGAGGTAGAACGGGCGGGTGAACAGCAGACGATAATTGTCGAGCGTCAGCGTGTCGGTGAGCTGTTGCGCCTCAGATACTTGGAAGCTCGCCGACAGCAGATAGGCGTTGGGCAGGGCGAAGAAGACGATGAGAAACAGCGCCGGCCCCGCCACCAACAAGACGTGCAGCGCCCGGCGGCCCCCGCGCCGGTGTGCAGACGACATCAGCGCCGCGTCAGCCCCCCATCACCTCCTGCCAGCGCATCGACCACTCGCGGCGCTTGGCGCCGATCACCGCGGAATCGGGGAAGACCATCGTCGCCATCTGTTGCTCCGTGGTGATCTGCTGCTCGACGAAGGCCTTCGGCCAATCCGTGATGTCGGGCCGCGCCGGGCTGGAGAAATAGCCGAGGTTGAACTCGCGCTGCACGTCGCGATCGAGGCGGAAATTCAGGAACTCGAAGGCGAGCTTTTTGTTCTTGGTGCCGATCGGGATGGCGCCGCAATTGGCCAGCGCGATCGTGCCCTCCTTGGGAATCAGCATGCCGAGCGGCAGCCCGCGGTCGATGTAGTAGGCGGAGCGCGCGCTCCAGTAGGGCGCAATCCACACCTCGCCGTTCTCGAAATACGGCGCGGCCTGAGCCGAGGTGGTGACCACCGTGCCGACCCACGGCTTCTGGCGCTTGAGGATGTTCCAGGCCGGGTCCATGTTGTCGATGCCGCCGCCACCGAGACGAGCGGCCATGATCAAGGCGTAGATCGACAGCAGATTGTTGGGATTGAAATTGATGACGTGACCCTTGACCTTGTCGCCGTAGCGCTTGCCGGGCTCCCAGTAATCCGCCCACGAGTTCGGCTTGTCGAGCTGCTTGGTGTTCCAGATCAGCGCCATATACTGATAGGTGTGGACGATGCCGTAGGGCGGAATCATGTCGGCGCTGTTCTTGAAGCTGTATTTGAGGTTCGGCACCTCACGTTCGCTGATCTTCTCCAGCAGCTTCTCCTTCTCGCCGAGGATGATCTCGGGCGGAGTCAGTTCGGCCGCCACGTCGAAGCCGGGCGAGCCGCGCGTCGCGCGGATCTTGGCGTAGTCCTCGGCGGCGCTGCCGGCATCGTCGTAGACGATCTCCACTCCGAATTTCTTCTCGAACGGCTTGACGACGGTCTTCATGAAGACGTCCTGGAACTCGCCGCCATAGGCGTTGACCACCAGAGAGTCCGCCGCCCGCGCCGAAATCACCCACGGCCCGGTGCTCGCCGCCGCCGCCGTCGCCGCCGCACCCTTAAGCAGCGCACGACGCGCCAATCCGATGTTCCTGTGAATTCGTTTCATCGCTCTATCT
>JACQDQ010000359.1 GCA_016201015.1 Pseudomonadota bacterium
ACATCTCGATGGAGGTGCACCTGATCGTGCCGATCGCGATGGACGAGGGGCTGCGCTTCGCCATCCGCGAGGGCGGCCGCACCGTCGGCGCCGGCATCGTCGCCAAAATCATCGAGTAGCGGCGGATCGTATCGAGGCGGTTGGCAACGACGAACAAGGCACGAGAGACGCAAATGGAAAATCAAAGCATCCGCATCCGCCTCAAGGCGTTCGATCATCGCGTGCTCGACCAGTCGACGAGCGAGATCGTCAACACGGCCAAGCGCACAGGCGCGCGCATCCGCGGCCCGATCCCGCTGCCCACCGAGATCGAGAAGTTCACGGTCAATCGCAGCCCGCATGTCGACAAGAAAAGCCGCGAGCAGTTCGAGATTCGCACGCATCGCCGCCTGCTCGATATCGTCGATCCGACACCGCAGACGGTGGACGCGCTGATGAAGCTCGACCTCGCCTCCGGCGTCGACGTCGAAATCAAGCTCTGAGACGACGGACACCGCCATGCGCACCGGGATCATCGCAGAGAAGGTCGGCATGAGCCGCCTGTTTACGGAGGACGGCGCCCATGTGCCCGTCACCGTGCTGAAGCTCGACCAATGCCAGGTCGTCGCCGTGCGGACGGCCGACAAGGACGGCTACACGGCCGTCCAGCTCGGCATCGGCAAGGCCAAGGTCAAGAACGTCAGCAAGCCGATGCGCGGCCACTTCGCCAAGGCGAAGGTCGAGCCGAAGAAGCATCTCGCCGAGTTCCGCGTCAGCGCCGACGCGCTGCTCGAGGTCGGCGTCGAGATTACCGCGGCGCATTTCGTGCCGGGCCAGTTCGTCGACGTCGCCGGCACGACCATCGGCAAGGGGTTCGCCGGCGTCATGAAGCGCTGGAACTTCGCCGGCCTCGAGGCGTCGCACGGCGTGTCGGTCAGCCACCGCAGCCACGGCTCGACCGGTCAGCGCCAGGATCCCGGCCGCACCTTCCGCGGCAAGAAGATGGCCGGCCATATGGGCGTCGGCCGCGTCACGGTGCAGAACCTCAAGGTGATGGCGACCGACATCGCGCGCGGCCTGATCCTGGTGAAGGGCGCGATTCCCGGCGCCGATGGCGGCGTCGTGCTCGTCACCGACGCGGCCAAGCGCCAGCGGCCGAAGGACGCCCCGTACCCCGCGGCGCTGCGTGCGGCGGCGGCGGAGGCGCCCAAGGGATGACGACGATGAAACTCGCGGTGAAGACGCTCGAAAACAAGGATGCGGGCTCAATCGAGCTCGACAATGCCGTCTTCGGCCTGCCGGCGCGGCCCGATATTCTGGCGCGCATGGTGCGCTGGCAGCTGGCGAAGCGCCGGCGCGGCACGCACGACACCAAGGAAATCGGCGAGATTTCCGGCGGCGGCAAGAAGCCGTGGCGGCAGAAGGGCACCGGCCGCGCCCGCCATGGCTCGACGCGCAGCCCGCAATGGCGCAAGGGCGCGGTGATCTTCGGCCCGACGCCGCGCAGCCATGCCTATGACCTGCCGAAGAAGGTGCGCAAGCTCGCGCTCAAGACGGCGCTGTCGACCAAGCAGGCCGAGGGCAAGCTCATCGTCCTCGACGGCGCCAAGCTGCCGAGCGGGAAAACCAAGGATCTTACGCAGCATCTGGCCAAACTCGGCTGGTCGTCCGCGCTGGTCATCGACGGGCTGCAGGTCGACGTCAATTTCGCCCGCGCCGCCCGCAACATTCCCGGCATCGACGTCCTGCCGCAACAGGGTGCCAATGTCTACGACATCCTGCGCCGTGACATGCTGGTGCTGACCAAGGATGCCGTGACGCAACTCGAGGCGCGACTGAAATGAGCGACGCGACGGCCAAGAAGCCTCCCAAGGCGTGGAGCATGGAGCAGCTCTATGGCGTGATCCTGTCGCCGGTGATCACCGAGAAGGCGACGCGCGGCTCGGAGCACAACCAGGTGACGTTCCGCGTCCGCGGCGACGCCGCCAAGCCGCTGATCAAGGCGGCAATCGAGACGCTGTTCAAGGTCAAGGTGACGGCCGTCAACACGCTCAACGTGCGCGGCAAGACCAAGCGCTTCCGCGGCCATCTCGGCCAGCGCTCGGACTACAAGAAAGCCATCGTGTCGCTCGCCGAGGGCAACACGATCGACGTCACCACCGGAATCTAACGCGGGGAAGTCGCAAAATGGCGCTCAAATCCTTCAAGCCGGTGACGCCGGGCCTGCGCCAGGTCGTGCTCATCGACCGCACCGGGCTGTGGAAGGGCGGGCCGCTCAAGGCGCTGGCCTCCGGCAAGCAGTCGACCGGCGGCCGCAACAACCACGGCCACATCACGACGCGCCATCATGGCGGCGGCCACAAGAAGCTGTACCGCGTCATCGACCTCAAGCGGCGCAAGTTCGGAGTCGAAGGCGTGGTCGAGCGGCTGGAGCACGATCCCAACCGCAGCGGCTTCATCGCGCTGGTGAAATACGCGGACGGCGAGCGCGCCTATATCCTGGCGCCGCAGCGGCTGTCGCCCGGCGACAGCGTGATCGCCGGCGAGCGGGCCGACATCAAGCCCGGCAACGCGCTGCCGATGCGCAACATCCCGGTCGGCACGATCATCCACAATGTCGAGATCAAGCCCGGCCGCGGCGGCCAGATGGCGCGCTCGGCCGGCACCTTCGCCCAGCTGGTCGGCCGCGACCAGGGCTATGCCCTGCTGCGGCTGTCGTCGGGCGAGGTGCGGCGCGTCAACGCCGACTGTCTGGCGTCGATCGGGGCGGTGTCGAATCCCGATCGGCAGAACGTCAAGATCGGCAAGGCCGGCCGCAATCGTTGGAAGGGCATCCGCCCGACCGTGCGCGGCACGGCGATGAACCCGATCGACCATCCGCACGGCGGCGGCGAGGGGCGCACCAAGGGCGGCCGCCATCCGGTGTCGCCCTGGGGGCAGCCGACCAAGGGGTACAAGACCCGCAAGAACAAGGCGACGGACAAGTTCATCGTCCGCGGCCGCAAAGCGAAGTAACGGAGGGACCACGTGGCGCGTTCGGTATGGAAGGGCCCGTTCGTCGATGGCTATCTGCTGAAGAAGGCGGAGAAGTCGCGCGCCTCGGGCCGCAACGAGATCATCAGGATGTGGTCGCGGCGCTCGACCATCCTGCCGCAATTCGTCGGCCTCACCTTCGGCGTCTATAACGGCCACAAGTTTCTGCCGGTGCTGGTGAACGAGAACATGGTCGGCCACAAGTTCGGCGAGTTCGCGCCGACGCGCACCTTCCACAGCCACTCGGGCGACCGCAAGGCAACGAGGACGGAGTGATGGGCAAGAACGCACAAACCCGGAAGCGCGGCGAGGACGAGGCCTTGGCGGTGGCACGCTCGATCCGGGTGAGCCCACGCAAGCTGAACCTGGTCGCCGGGCTCATCCGCGGCAAGAGCGCGAGCGCGGCGCTGGCCGAGCTCACCTTCAGCAAGCGCCGCATCGCCGGCACCGTCAAGAAGGTGCTGCAGGCGGCAATCGCCAACGCGGAGAACAATCACCAGCTCGACGTCGACCGCCTGGAGGTCGCCGAGGCCTGGGTCGGGCGTGCGTTCGCCATGCGCCGCTGGCAGGCGCGCGGCCGCGGAAAATCGGCCTCGATCAGCAAGCCGTTCAGCCATCTCACCGTCGTCGTGCGCGAGCGCAAGGAGTCCGCGTAAATGGGACAGAAAGTCAACCCGATCGGCTTGCGGCTCGGCATCAACCGCACCTGGGATTCGCGGTGGTATGCGAGCGACGACTACGCCCGCTTGCTGCATGAGGACTTGCGTCTGCGCAAGTATCTGAGCGAGCGGCTGGCGCAGGCCGGCGTGTCGCGCATCGTCATCGAGCGGCCGGCCAAGAAGGCGCGCATCACCATCCACACCGCGCGGCCCGGCGTCGTCATCGGCAAGAAGGGCGCCGACATCGAAGTGCTGCGCGCCGAGCTTGCCAAGCAGACGAAGGGCGAGGTCAGTCTAAACATCGTCGAGATCCGCAAGCCGGAGATCGATGCCAAGCTCGTCGCCGAGAACATCGCGCAGCAGCTCGAACGGCGGGTGGCGTTCCGCCGGGCGATGAAGCGGGCGGTGCAGTCGGCGATGCGGCTTGGCGCGCTCGGCATCCGCATCAACTGCGGCGGACGGCTCGGCGGCGCCGAGATCGCGCGGGTCGAGTGGTACCGCGAGGGGCGCGTGCCGCTGCATACGTTGCGGGCGGAGATCGACTACGGCACCGCGACGGCGAAGACGACCTACGGCACCTGCGGCGTCAAGGTGTGGGTGTTCAAGGGCGAGATCCTCGCCCACGACCCCATGGCCCAGGACAAGCGCGCGCAGGAACAAGCGACGCCGCGCTGAGACGCGCCCGCGATCCGATCACGAACTAGAAAGCCCCGGCGATGCTGCAACCAGCCCGCACCAAATACCGCAAGGCCCATAAGGGCCGCATCCACGGCCTGACCAAGGGCGGCTCGACGCTCAATTTCGGCGCCTATGGCCTGAAGGCCCTCGAGCCGTCGCGCGTGACCGCGCGCCAGATCGAGGCGGCGCGGCGCGCCATCACCCGCCACCTGAAGCGCGTCGGTCGCGTCTGGGTTCGCATCTTCCCCGACGTGCCGGTGTCGGTGAAGCCGCAGGAGGTGCGCATGGGCTCGGGCAAGGGCACTCCGGAATTCTGGGTCTGCCGGGTGAAGCCGGGCCGCATCATGTTCGAGATCGACGGCGTGCCGCGCGGCATCGCCGAGGAGGCGTTCGATCTGGCGCGCGCCAAGCTGCCGATCAAGACGCGCATCGTCGAGCGCATGGCCGGAGAGGCGGGGTCGCTATGAAAGCTTCGGATCTGCGCGCGAAGACCATCGACGAGCTCAACTCGCAGGCGGCCGATCTGCGCAAGGAGCAGTTCAACTTGCGCTTCCAGCGGGCCAGCGGCCAGCTCGAAAACACGGCGCGTGTCGGTCAGGTGCGGCGCGATATCGCCCGTATCGCGACCCTTCTGGCCGAGCGCGGCCGGCAAGCCAAGCCGGGCGCGCGGTAAGCCCAACAAGAGACGGATCATGTCAAGGCGAATATTGCAGGGAATCGTGGTGAGCGACGCGACCGAGAAGACCGTGACGGTCAGGGTCGAGCGGCGGATCATGCACGCGAAATACAAGAAATTCGTGGTGCGCTGGAAGAAGTACCTGGCGCACGACGAGAGCAATCAGGTCAAGGTCGGCGCGCGCGTCGAGATTCGCGAATGCCGGCCGTTGTCGAAGCGGAAGCGGTGGGAAGTGATTACGGCCGGCGGGCAGGCCGTTCCCACCCTGGACGCCGCCAAGGCTTGAGGAAGGACTGAACGCCCATGATCCAGATGCGGACCAATCTCGAGGTCGCCGACAATTCCGGCGCCCGTCGCGTCCAGTGCATCAAGGTGCTCGGCGGCTCCAAGCGCAAGACGGCGTCGATCGGCGACATCATCGTCGTCTCGATCAAGGAGGCGATTCCGCGCGGCCGCGTCAAGAAGGGCGACGTGCACAAGGCGGTCATCGTGCGCACGCGCAAGGAAATCCGCCGCACCGACGGCTCGACCGTGCGCTTCGATCGCAATGCCGCGGTGCTGATCGGGCCCGACGGCGAGCCGATCGGCACGCGCATCTTCGGCCCCGTCACCCGCGAGCTGCGCTCGAAAGGCTACATGAAGATCATCTCTCTAGCGCCGGAGGTGCTGTAATGACGACGGCGCACAAGCACGCGAAGATGAAGATCCACAAGGACGACGAGGTGATCGTCATCTCCGGGCGCGACAAGGGCAAGCGCGGCAAGGTGCTGCATGTCATCCCGGCCGACAATCGGGTCGTCGTGCAGGGCATCAACATGGTGAAGCGGCATACCAAGCCGGCGGCCGGGCAGACCGGCGGCATCGTCGAGAAAGAAGTGCCGATCCACGCCTCGAACATCGCGCTGCTCGACCCCAAGGACGAGAAGCCGACACGCATCGGCTTCAAGCTGATCGACGGCCGCAAAGTGCGCTTCGCGCGGCGGTCCGGCGAAATCATCGACCGGTGACAGCCATGACGAGACTGCAGGAACAATACGTCAAGACGATCAAGGCGGCGCTGATGCAGGAGTTCAGCTACAAGAACTCGCTGCAGGTGCCGCGGCTCGAGAAGATCGTCGTCAACATGGGTATCGGCGAGACGACGCAGGACATCAAGAAGATGGACGCGGCGACCGCCGAGCTGGCGGCGATCACCGGGCAGAAGCCGCTGGTCATCAAGTCGCGGAAGTCGATCGCCAACTTCAAGCTGCGCCGGGGCCTGCCGATCGGCTGCAAGGTGACGCTGCGCGGGGCGCGCATGTACGAGTTCCTCGACCGGCTGATCACCATCGCCCTGCCCCGCGTGCGCGACTTCCGCGGCGTCTCGGGCAAGAGCTTCGACGGCCGCGGCAATTTCGCGCTCGGCCTCAAGGAGCAGATCGTGTTTCCGGAAATCAACTACGACAAGATCGACGCCGTGCGCGGCATGGACATCATCATCGTGACGACGGCACGAACCGACGCGGAGGCGAAGGCCCTCTTGCGCGGGTTCAATATGCCGTTCGTCAATTGAGTTCGTTGGAGGCCAGGACAATATCATGGCGAAGAAGAGCTCGATCGAGAAGAACAAGCGGCGGGAGCGGCTTGTGAAGCAGTTCCAGGCGAAGCGCACGCGGCTGAAGGCGGTTGCCGACGACAGCGACGCGCCGGAAGAGGAGCGGTTCGCGGCGCGCCTCAAGCTTTCGGAGCTGCCGCGCAACTCGTCGCCCAACCGCGTGCGCAACCGCTGCGAGTTGACCGGCCGTCCGCGCGGCACCTACCGCAAATTCAAGCTATCGCGCATCGCGTTGCGCGAGCTCGCATCGACCGGGCAGATACCCGGGATGGTCAAGTCGAGCTGGTAAGGGAGACACCGCACGATGACGATGACTGATCCCCTGGGCGATATGCTGACGCGCATCCGCAACGGACAGAAGGCGAACCAGGGTGCCATAACCTGTCCGGCCTCCAATCTGCGGCAGAACGTGCTCGAGGTGCTGAAGCGCGAAGGCTATATCCGCGACTACTCCTGGGCGGAAATGCGCACGGGCGTCGCGCAATTCACCATCGAGCTCAAGTATCACGAGGGCGAGCCGGTGATTAAGGAGATCTCGCGGATCTCCAAGCCCGGCTGCCGCGTGTACTCGAAGATCAAGGACCTCAATCGCGTCTACGGCGGGCTGGGCATTTCGATCCTGTCGACGCAGCGCGGGGTGATGTCCGACTCGGAAGCTCGCGCCGCCAATGTCGGCGGCGAAGTGCGGTGCCGGGTATTCTGAGGAGACGACGATGTCGCGCATCGGCAAGCTTCCGGTTGTGGTCCCGAGCGGCGTCAATGTCGCGCTCGCGGGCCAGTCGATCACCATCAGCGGCAAGCTCGGCAAGGAGACGTTGGCCGTCTCGCCGGAGATCGCCGTGGAGGTGGCGGACGGCAAGGTGGTGCTGAAGCCGCGCACCATGTCCAAGCGGGCGAACACGCTATGGGGCACCAGCCGCGCGCTGATCAACAACATGGTGCACGGCGTCGACAAGGGCTTCTCGCAGAACCTCGAGATCAACGGCGTCGGCTACCGCGCCGCGGTCGATGGCAAGAACCTCAACCTGCAGCTCGGCTTCAGTCACGACATCGTCTTCGCGATCCCGCCGGGGATCACGATCAAGGTCGGCGAGAAGCAGCAGGCGCTGGCGATCAGCGGCGCCAACCGGCAGCAGGTGGGACAGGTGGCGGCCGAGATCCGTGCATTGCGCAAGCCGGAGCCCTATAAGGGCAAGGGCATCAAGTATGCCGCCGAGAGAATCCGTCGCAAGGAAGGCAAGAAGAAGTAGGACCGGCCATGAGCAAGGCGAAGACAAATTTCGAACGTCGCAGACGGCGCGTCCGCCTGCGACTGCAGGACAAGGCGGCCGGGCGGCTGCGCCTGTCGATCTTCCGTTCCTCCAAGCACATCTATGCGCAGGTCATCGATGACGCGAAGGGGCATACCGTCGCCGCTGCGTCGTCGATCGACGCCGACGTCAAGGGCAAGATCAAGACCGGCGCCGATATCGCGGCGGCGAAGGAGGTCGGCAAGCTGGTCGCCACCCGCGCGCTGGCGGCCGGGGTCAAGCAGGTCGTCTTCGACCGCGGCGCCTATATGTTTCATGGCCGGGTCAAGGCCCTGGCCGACGCTGCCCGCGAGGGCGGTCTTTCATTCTGACGACTGCGGCTGAAGGAATATCAAGATGGCACGCACGCAAGGTGGCGGCGACCGCGGGGGGCGGCGGCGGGGCGAGGGCGATCGCGGCGGTCGCGAGGAAAGCGAGCTCCGCGAAAAGCTCGTCAGCATCAATCGCGTCGCCAAGGTGGTGAAGGGCGGGCGGCGGTTCGGCTTCGCCGCGGTGGTGGTGGTGGGCGACGGCAAGGGCCGCGTCGGCTTCGGCACCGGCAAGGCACGCGAGGTGCCGGAAGCGATCCGCAAGGCAACCGACCAGGCCAAGCGGTCGATGGTCCGTATTCCGCTGCGCGAAGGGCGGACGCTGCATCACGACGTCGAGGGCCGCTACGGCGCCGGCATGGTGGTGATGCGCACGGCAAAGCCCGGCACCGGCATCATCGCCGGCGGCCCGATGCGGGCGATTTTCGAAAGCCTCGGCCTGCAGGACGTGGTCGCCAAGTCGATCGGTTCGTCCAATCCGCACAACATGATCAAGGCGACCTTCGCGGCGTTCCGCAACATGGCGAGCCCGCGCGCGATCGCGGCCAAGCGCGGCAAGAAGGTCGGCGATATCGTCGGCCGCCGCGATGGTGACGCGGCCGCTGCGGCCGCGGCGGCGCGGGAGTAAGGCGATGGCCGGCAACGACAAGAAGACGGTTCGGGTGACGCAGGTCGGCAGCCCGATCGGCCGCGAGGACGATCAGCGCGCGACGCTGATCGGTCTCGGTCTCAACAAGCGCCATCGCTCGCGGGTGCTCGAGGATACGCCGTCGGTACGCGGCATGATCGACAAGGTGCGACACTTGGTGCGCGTGGAGACGCCGGGCTAAGCGCCGGGCGCCGCTCGCCTCTCCCAGCAAGGATGACGCTGCAATGAAGCTCAACGAAATTCGCGACAAACCGGGTGCGCGCCAGGCCCCGAAGCGGGTCGGCCGCGGCATCGGCTCGGGCCTCGGCAAGACATCGGGCCGCGGCGGCAAGGGCCAGACGGCACGCTCCGGCGTGTCGCTCAACGGCTTCGAAGGCGGTCAGACGCCGCTCTATCGGCGTTTGCCCAAGCGGGGTTTCCACAACATCCATCGCCGCGAGTTCCAGGTGATCAATCTCGACATCCTGCAAGCGGCGATCGAGAAGGGCCGGATCGATCCCAAGGAGACGGTCACCGCGACGCGGCTGGTCGATGCCGGGGTCATGCGCCGCGCGCGCGACGGCATCCGGCTGCTGGGTAGCGGCAAGGACGGCTTCAAATCGACGATCACGATCGAGGTCGCGGGCGCCTCGAAGTCGGCGCAGGCCGCCGTCGAGAAAGCCGGCGGCAAGATCGTCGTGCCGGTCGCGGTTCGCCCGAGTGTCGAAAAGGACATCGCGGCCAAGCAGGCGCGACGTGCCAAGCGGCTGGCCAAGGCGGCGCCCAAGGCTGCCGAGAAGCCGGCCGAGGAGGCCGCGGCGAAGCCGGCCAAGAAGGCTCCGGACAAGAAGGCTCAGGACAAGAGTGGGGGAAAACCGGCCGGACAGGGACCTGCCGCCTAGCAACGCGAGAGGACCATGGCCTCAGCAGCCGAACAACTTGCCGCCAGCGTCAATTTCGGCGCCTTCGCCAAGGCGACGGAGCTCAAGAAGCGCATCTGGTTCACGCTCGCCGCGCTGATCGTCTACCGGCTCGGCACCTATATCCCGATTCCCGGCATCGATCCGTCGATCCTGGCCGACATCTTCAGCCGACAGCAGGGCGGAATTCTCGGCATGTTCGACATGTTCTCCGGCGGGGCGCTGGGGCGCATGACGATTTTCGCCTTGAACATCATGCCCTACATCTCGTCGGCGATCATTCTGCAGCTGATGACCGCGGTCTCGCCGCAGCTCGAGACGCTCAAGAAGGAAGGCGAGGCGGGACGCAAGAAGATCAATCAGTACACCCGCTACGGCACGGTGATGCTGGCGGTGTTCCAGTCCTTCGGCATCGCGGTCGGCCTCGAGGCGATGAGCTCGTCGTCGGGCGGCGCGGTGATCAGCCCCGGGTTCTTCTTCCGCATCACCACCGTCGTGACGCTCACCGGCGGCACGATCTTCCTGATGTGGATCGGCGAGCAGATCACGGCGCGCGGCGTCGGCAACGGCATATCGCTGATCATATTCTCCGGCATCGTCGCCAATCTGCCGCACGCGCTGGCCGCGACTCTCGAGCTCGGGCGCACCGGCGCGCTGTCGACGTTCTTCATCATCCTGCTGCTGATCCTGTCGGTTTCCGTGGTTACGGCGATGGTGTTCATGGAGCGGGCGCAGCGGCGCATCCTGGTGCAGTATCCCAAGCGCCAGATGGGCAACAAGATGTTCGGCGGCGAATCGTCGCACCTGCCGCTCAAGATCAATACCTCGGGCGTGATCCCGCCGATCTTCGCCAGCTCGCTGCTGCTGTTGCCGCTGACCTTCGCCAGCTTCACGGCCAATCGCGGCCCGGCCTGGCTCTCGGACATCACGGCCCTGCTGGCGCACGGCACGCCGCTTTACATCAGCCTGTATGTCGGGCTCATCGTGTTCTTCGCGTTCTTCTATACCGCGGTGGTCTTCAATCCGGTCGAGACCGCGGACAATCTGAAGAAGTACGGCGGATTCATCCCCGGCATCAGGCCCGGCAAGAGCACGGCCGACTACCTCGACTACGTGCTGACGCGCCTCACCGTGCTCGGCGCCGGCTATCTCTCGGTCGTCTGCGTGCTGCCGGAGATTCTCATCTCGCACTACGCGGTGCCGTTCTATTTCGGCGGCACCAGCCTGCTCATCGTCGTCAGCGTGACGATGGATACGGTGGCGCAGGTGCATTCGCACCTGCTCGCGCATCAATACGAGGGACTGATCAAGAAAGCGAAGCTCCGCGGCCGGCGGGGCTAACGACCGAGGGGGGAGGATGAACATCGTCCTGCTTGGCCCGCCGGGGGCGGGCAAAGGGACGCAAGCGCGCCGCATCCAGGAACGTTACGGGATTCCTCAGCTATCGACCGGCGACATGTTGCGCGCCGCGGTGGCCTCGGGCAGCCCGCAGGGGCGGAGGGCGAAGGCGATCATGGATTCGGGTCAGCTGGTACCGGACGAGGCGATGATCGAGATCATCGCCGAGCGGACCGCCCAGCCCGACTGCCGCAAGGGGTTCATCCTCGACGGCTTCCCGCGCACGACGCGCCAGGCCGAGGCGCTCGCGAAGATGTTCACGGAGAAGGGGCTGAAGCTCGACCACGTGATCGAGATGACGGTGGACGAGGCGGCGCTCGTCGAGCGCATCAGCGGCCGCTTTACCTGCGGCCAATGCGGCACGGTCTACCACGACTCGACCAAGCGGCCGCGGCGGGACGGCGTCTGCGACGTGTGCGGGTCGACCAAATTCGTGCGCCGCGACGACGACAAGCCGGAGACGGTGCGGGCGCGCCTCAAAGTCTATCGCGACCAGACGGCACCGATTCTGCCCTATTACCGCCGGCGCGGGCAGCTCAAGACGGTTGACGGCATGGCCGATATCGACGCCGTCACGGCGGCCCTGTTCAAGCTCCTTGGCGAACCTTAAAGTCCAGGCCGATCAATAGGGTATGAAATTGCGGCGGTTCCCTATCAAGGCGCATTGACTTGCGGCGATTCTGTCCTATAATCGCGCCCGTCTCGGTGGCGCTGGCGTCACAACGAGGGTGCTCGTTGTTGTCACTGGCGTCACGTGCTTTTTGTCCGCTCGAAACCGACCCGGGCCCGGGCGCCCGGATATAAGGAGGCCAAGCGTGGCGCGTATTGCCGGCGTCAATATACCCACGAACAAGCGCGTGCTCATCGCGCTGCGCTACATCTACGGAATCGGCGCCACCAAGGCCCGCGAGATCTGCACCAAAGTCGGCATTCCCGATGCGAAACGCGTCAGCCAGCTGACCGACGACGAGGTCTTGCGCATCCGCGAGACGATCGACCACGACTATGAAGTCGAGGGCGATCTGCGGCGCGAGGTGGCGATGAACATCAAGCGTCTGATGGACCTCGGCTGCTATCGCGGCCTGCGCCATCGCAAGGGGCTGCCGGTGCGCGGTCAGCGGACCCACACCAACGCCCGCACCCGCAAGGGCCGCGCCCGGCCGATCGCCGGCAAGAAACAGGCTGCTGCCAAGAAGTAGGATCGGAAGTTCATGGCCAAACCGCAAGCCGCCGGCGCCACCGCCGCGACCCCGCGTCCGCGTCGGCGCGAGCGCAAGAACATCACCTCCGGCGTCGCCCATGTGAACGCGACGTTCAACAACACGATGATCACCATCACCGACGCCCAGGGCAACACCATTGCCTGGTCGTCGTCGGGCACGCAGGGCTTCAAGGGCTCGCGCAAGTCGACGCCGTACGCGGCGCAGATGGCGGCGGAGGATGCCGGCCGCAAGGCCATGGAGCACGGCATGCGCACTCTCGATATCGAGGTCAAGGGCCCTGGCTCCGGCCGCGAGTCGGCGCTGCGCGCGCTGCAGGCCGTGGGTTTCCAGATCAATTCTATCCGCGACGTTACACCGATCCCGCATAACGGTTGTCGACCGCCCAAACGGCGGCGCGTCTAGCGTCGCTCGACGTATCCGCTGCCGCGCCGCGGCAGTGGGGTGTGAACACGCGCGGCGGGGCGTTCCCCGGCCCCCGGATGGACGCGCGACAGGCAAGAGGGTGGAGCAGGTGATTCAGAAGAATTGGAAAGAGCTGATCAAGCCCGGCAAGCTCGACATCGAGCCCGGCGACGATCCCAAGCGCGAGGCGACGATCGTCGCCGAGCCGCTCGAGCGCGGTTTCGGCCTGACGCTCGGCAACGCGCTGCGGCGCATCCTGCTGTCCTCGCTGCAGGGCGCCGCCATCATGTCGCTCAAGATCGACGGCGTGCTGCACGAGTTCTCGTCGATTCCCGGCGTGCGCGAGGACGTGACCGACCTCGTCCTCAACGTCAAGTCGGTGGCGCTGCGCATGCACGGCGAAGGCGTGAAGCGTATCTACCTCAAGGCCACCGGGCCCGGCGAGGTGACGGCCGGTCAGATCGAGACCGGCCACGATATCGAGATCATGAATCCCGATCTCGTTCTCTGCACGCTGGACGACGGCGCCAAGCTGGCCATGGAAATGACGGTGCAGACCGGCAAGGGCTACCTGCCGAGCACCGCCAACCGCGCCGCCGATGCGCCGATCGGCCTCATCCCGGTCGATGCGCTTTACAGCCCGGTGCGCAAGATCTCCTACAAGGTGGAGAACACCCGCGTCGGCCAGGTGACCGACTACGACAAGCTGTCGATGCGCATCGAGACCAACGGCGCGGTGACGCCCGAGGACGCGGTGGCGCTCGCCGCGCGCATCCTGCAGGACCAGCTGCAGCTCTTCATCAACTTCGAGGAGCCGCAGACGGCGACCGCCGAGGAGCAGCCGAGCGAGCTGCCGTTCAACAAGAACCTGCTGCTCAAGGTGGACGAGCTCGAGCTGTCGGTGCGCTCGGCCAACTGCCTCAAGAACGACAACATCATCTATATCGGCGACCTCGTGCAGAAGACCGAGGCCGAGATGCTGCGCACGCCCAATTTCGGCCGCAAGTCGCTCAACGAGATCAAGGAGGTGCTGGCGCAGATGGGCCTGCATCTCGGCATGAAGATTCCCAATTGGCCGCCCGAGAACATCGAGGACATGGCCAAGAAGCTTGAGGAACCGTACTGACGGGGCGGACTTGCCGCTCGTCGAAGCAAGGAGTGAACCGTCATGCGCCACGGAGTGAGCGGACGCAAACTGGGACGCACCACGAGCCACCGCAAGGCGACGTTCGCCAATATGGCGGTGGCGCTGATCCGGCACGAGCAGATCACGACGACGATCCAGAAGGCGAAGGAGCTCGCCCCGGTCGTCGACCGGCTGGTGACGCTGGGTAAGCGCGGCGGCCTGCATGCCCGCCGGCAGGCGCTGTCGGTGCTGCGCGATACCGCGCTGACGCAGAAACTGTTCGGGCCGCTCGCCGAGCGCTATAAGGACCGCGCCGGCGGCTATACGCGGGTGCTGCGCGCCGGCATGCGCCACGGCGACGCCGCGACCATGGCGTTGATCGAGCTGGTCGACCGCGATCCGGCGGCCAAGGGCCTCGGCGACAGGCCGGTGGCCACGGCCGAAGGCGAGGCCGGCAGCGAGCCGGCGGCGACATAGTAGGCCGGCCGGCTGCCGCCGCCGGCGGCGTGGACGCGATCAAGGCAGCCCGAGGGCTGCCTTTTTCGTCGGCGCGGGGTTAAGCTGGCGCCGCCGAATCGCACAGGATGAGGTGTTCCGACGCATGATCGCCATTCGCAACGGCGGAGCCGCAGCGTTGGCGCTGCTTCTGTTCGCTCTGGCCACCTTGTCCGCCATAGACGCCGCCGCCCAGACCAAGGCCGTGCCGGAAAGCCGGCGCGAGGTCGAGTACTCCTTCGCGCCGCTCGTCAAGCGCACCGCCCCGGCGGTGGTCAACATCTACACGCAGCGCTCGGTGCGGGTGACGACGTCGCCGCTGTTCGCCGATCCCTTCTTCCGCCGCTTTTTCGGCGACGACCTGCCGGGCGGCCGCGAGCGGGTGCAGAACTCGCTCGGCTCCGGGGTCATCGTCGATCCCTCCGGCATCATCGTCACCAACAACCACGTGATCCGCGGGGCGGAGGAAATCACCGTCGTGCTGGCCGACCGGCGCGAGTTCGAGGCGACCGTGCTGCGCGCCGACGAGCGGACCGATCTCGCGGTTCTGCGCATCGAGGCCGGCGGCGAGCGCCTGCCGCATCTCGAGCTGCGCGACTCCGACGAGATCGAGGTCGGCGACTTCGTGCTCGCCATCGGCAACCCGTTCGGCGTCGGCCAGACGGTGACCAGCGGCATCGTCTCGGCAGTCGCCCGCACCATGGTGGGCATCACCGACTACCGCTTCTTCATCCAGACCGATGCCGCGATCAATCCCGGCAATTCCGGCGGGGCGCTGGTGTCGATGGACGGCAAGCTTGCCGGCATCAATTCGGCCATTTTCTCGCGCGACGGCGGCTCCAACGGCATCGGCTTCGCCATTCCGGCGAACATGGTGCAGACGGTGATCGCCGGCGTCGCCAGCGGCGGCAAGCTGGTGCGGCCGTGGCTCGGCGCCGGCGGCCAGACGGTCAC
This sequence comes from Pseudomonadota bacterium, assembly GCA_016201015.1. Classification (GTDB taxonomy): domain Bacteria; phylum Pseudomonadota; class Alphaproteobacteria; order CACIAM-22H2; family CACIAM-22H2; genus JACQDQ01. Next base: position 15,384 of record JACQDQ010000359.1, read on the forward strand.
CGCCGATCTGGCGCCGGCGCTCGGCCTCGCGCGGCCGGTCGGCGTGGTGATCAACGAGATCTATCCGGGCGGGCCGGCCGAGCGCGCCGGCTTGAAGCGCCGCGAGGTGGTGACCAAGGTCGATGGCCGCGAGGTCAATGACAGCGAGGCGCTGCGCTTCCGCATGGCGACGCAGAAGGTCGGCGCCACGGTGCGGCTCACCGTATTGGCGGACGGCCGCGAGCGCACCGTGCCGGTGGCGCTCATCGCGCCGCCCGAGGACCCGCCGCGCGACCTGACGGTCTTGCGCGGCAACCATCCGCTGGTCGGCGCCACGGTGGCCAACCTGTCGCCGGCGCTGGTCGAGGAATTGGGCATCGACATACCGCCGCGCGGCGTCGTCATCATGGAGATTCGCCGCGGCAGCCCGGTGCAGCGCCTGCGTCTCGCGCCGGGCGACGTGCTGCTGCGCCTGAACGATAAGGAGACGCGCAGCGTCGAGGATGTCCGCCGCGCGCTGGGGCAGAAGGCGCAGTCGTGGCGCATCGTCTTCCGGCGCGGCGAACAGGTCGTCAACCTGACGGTCGGCGGGTGACGCGCAAATCCGCGCGCGCCGCGGCGGGACCCGGCCTCTTCGCCGACGCGGCGCTGCGCCCGCTCGCCGACCGCCTGCGGCCGAGGCGGCTGGACGAGGTGGTGGGCCAGGACCACCTGCTTAAGGGCGACGGCCCGCTCGCCCGCATGGTGGCGCAGCGGCGGCTCGCCTCGATCGTCCTGTGGGGGCCGCCCGGCTGCGGCAAGACGACGATCGCGCGCCTGCTGGCCGAGGCGGTCGACCACGAGTTCGTGCAGCTTTCGGCGGTGTTCTCCGGCGTCGCCGATCTGCGCAAGATATTCGCCGAGGCAGCCGACCGCCGCGGCGCCGGGCGCGGCACGCTGCTGTTCGTCGACGAAATTCATCGCTTCAACCGCGCGCAGCAGGACGGCTTCCTGCCCTATGTCGAGGACGGCACCGTCGTCCTGATCGGCGCCACCACCGAGAATCCGTCCTTCGAGCTCAACGGCGCGCTCCTCTCGCGCTGCCAGGTGCTGGTGCTCAAGCGCCTCGACGAGGCCGGTCTCGAAACGTTGCTGGCGCGTGCCGAGGCCGCGGCCGGGCGCACTCTGCCGCTGACCCCGGATGCGCGCACGGCGCTCATCGCCATGGCCGACGGCGACGGGCGCTACGTGTTCAACATGGCGGAGGAGCTGTTCGCGCTGTCGCCGCCGGCGCCGCTCGATCCGGCCGGCCTGGCCGAAGTGGTCCAGCGCCGGGTGCCGCTCTACGACAAGGCGCAGGAAGGCCATTACAACCTGATCAGCGCGCTGCATAAATCGCTGCGCGGCTCCGACACCGACGCCGCGCTCTACTGGCTGGCGCGGATGCTCGCCGGCGGCGAGGACCCGCTGTACATCACGCGCCGCCTGGTGCGCTTCGCGGTCGAGGATATCGGCCTCGCCGACCCGCAGGCGGTGCTGCAGGCGGTGGCCGCCAAGGACGTCTACGACTTCCTCGGCACGCCGGAAGGCGAGCTGGCGCTGGCGCAGGCGGTGATCTATCTCGGCACCGCGCCCAAATCGAACGCGGTCTACCGCGCCTTCGGCGCCGCCAAGCGCGCCGCCGACGAGACCGGCTCGCTGATGCCGCCGATGCACATCCTCAACGCGCCGACGCGCCTCATGCGCGATCTCGGCTACGGCAAGGGCTACGAGTACGATCACGACACCGAAGAGGGCTTCTCCGGCCAGAACTACTTCCCCGACGGCATGGCGCGCCGGCAGCTCTATCGGCCGAGCGAGCGCGGCTTCGAGCGCGAGGTGATGAAGCGCCTCGAATACTGGGCCAAGCTGCGCGAGAAGAAGCAGGGCGGCGACGGCTGAGACCTCTTTCGACGTTGCTCGTTCGTGCATGTGATGCAGAGCAAGGATTTGCCATGGGCAGGAAACTTAAGGCCGTCCCAAAATTTCGCAGCGAGGCGGAGGAGAGAAAATTCTGGCAGACCCGGGACTCTACGGACTATGTCGACTGGCAGGAAGCCAAGCGCGTCCGCTTCCCCAATCTCAAGCCGTCGACCACGTCGATCTCCTTGCGGCCGCCGGTGGCGCTGCTGGAGAGGATCAAGGTCGAGGCCAACAAGCGCGACGTGCCCTATCAATCTTTGATCAAGACATGGCTGTCGGCCAAAGTCGAACAGGACTGATCGGTGTCGTCCATCGGTGAGCCGTCGTGACCGCCGTCCAGACGCTCGAAGTCGCCGCTGACGAGGCGGAGCTGCGCCTCGACCGCTGGTTCCGGCGCCGCTTTCCCGGCCTGTCGCACGGCCATCTCGAGAAGCTGCTGCGCACCGGCCAGGTGCGCGTCGACGGCAAGCGCGCCAAGGCCGGGTTGCGCCTGGCCGCGGGCCAGGTCGTCCGCGTGCCGCCCGGCGCCGCCGCCGACGCGCCGCGCCCCGCGCCGGCGCCGCGCCCCGGCGTCAGCGACAGGGATGCGCGCTTCGTCCGCGATCTGGTCATCCACCGCGACGACGACGTGATCGCGATCAACAAGCCGCACGGCCTCGCGGTGCAGGGCGGCAGCGGCACGCCGCAGCATCTCGACCGCATGCTCGACGCGTTGCGCTTCGACGCGCCCGAGAGGCCGCGGCTGGTGCATCGGCTCGACCGCGATACCTCCGGCGTCCTGGTGTTGGCGCGCAGCGGGGCGGCGGCGGGCCGGCTCGCCGCGGCGTTCCGCGACAAATCGGCGCGCAAGCTCTATTGGGCGCTGGTCGTCGGCGCGCCGCGTCCGGCGCAGGGCAAGATCGACATGCCGATCGCCAAGCTGGCCGGTCCGCGCGGCGAGCGCATGACGCACGACGAGGAGGAGGGCAAGCATGCCGTCACGCTCTTCGCCACCGTCGATGCCGCCGGCAAGCGCGCGGCGTGGCTGGTCCTGTGGCCGCTCTCCGGCCGCACGCATCAGCTTCGCGTCCACTGCGTCGAGGCGCTCGGCACGCCGATCCTCGGCGACGTGAAATACGGCGGCGGCGCGGCCGAGATTCCCGGCGCCGGGCTCGCCGCGAAGCTGCATCTGCACGCGCGCAGTATCGCCATCCCGCATCCGCGCGGCGGCGTCCTGCGCGTGAGCGCCCCGCTGCCGCCGCATATGCGCGCGACGTGGCAGTTCTTCGGCTTCGAAGCCAACGCCGATATCGATCCGTTCCCGGAATAACGCCGCCCTCGCGGTTATTCTCGCCCGGCCCCTCCGCAAAGCCGGGCAATGGCGCTAGAATGGCGATTATTTCGCCACTCGGGCGAGGGAGATTGCCATGACAACCAAGCGGGAATTTCGACTGCAGCGTTTGGCGGCCGGCATCGTCGCGGCCTCGGTGTTGTTGACGGCGCCGCTCGCCGCGCAACAGAGCGCCGAACCGGCGATCCTGGTCGGTGCGGCCGATATCGGCGGCGTGGTTGCGTCGGCCAATGGGCCCGAGGCCGGCGTCTGGGTGATCGCCGAGACGACCGACCTTCCCACCAAGTTCGTCCGCATCGTCGTCACCGACGATCAGGGGCGCTACCTCGTGCCCGATCTGCCCCAGGTGAATTACAGCCTGTGGGTGCGCGGCTACGGGCTGGTCGATTCGCCGAAGCTGCGGACCGCGCCCGGCAAGCTCCGCAACCTGACCGCGGTGCCGGCGCCGAGCCCGGCCGAAGCGGCCGAATACTACCCGGCGATCTATTGGTACGCGATGCTCAAGGTGCCGGAGAAAAGCCAGTTTCCCGGCGCCGGCGGCAATGGCATGCCGCGGAACCTGCGTAGCCAGCAGCAATGGCTGGACGTGGTCAAGACCGACGGCTGCTACACCTGTCACCAGCTCGGCAACAAGGCGACGCGCGCGCTGCCCAAGGAATTCGGCGAGTTCGCCTCCTCCGCCGAGGCCTGGCAGCGGCGCATCCAATCCGGGCAGGCCATGAACCAGATGGCCAATGCCATCGGCCGCCTCGACGCGCAGCGTGCGCTCGAGTTGTTCGCGGAGTGGAGCGACCGCATCGCCGCCGGCGCGCTGCCGGCCGCGCGGCCGGCACGGCCGCAAGGGGTTGAGCGCAATGTCGTCGTCACCTTGTGGGACTGGGCCGGACCCAAGGTCTACCTCCACGATGAGGTTGCCACCGATCGGCGCAACCCCACGGTCAACGCCTACGGCAAGCTTTACGGCTCGCCCGAGGAGAGCACGGATTTCGCGCCGGTCCTCGACCCGATGCGCCATGCGGCGAGCAACGTGAAGATGCCGGTGCGCGATCCGCGGACGCGGTCCTCGAAGGACGATCCGCTGGCGCCGTCCGCCTATTGGGGCGACGAGGCGATCTGGGACAGCCAAACCAGCATGCACAACCCGATGTTCGACGAGCAGGGCCGCGTGTGGTTCACCTCGCGCATCCGCCCGCCGGAAAACCCGGCGTTCTGCAAGGCCGGCTCCGACCATCCCTCGGCCAAGCTGTTCCCGTTGGAACGGGCCAACCGCCATCTTGCCATGTACGATCCGAAGAGCGAGAAATTCACGCTGATCAACACCTGCTTCCAGACGCATCACCTGCAATTCGCCGCCGACGCCAGCAACACGCTGTGGACCAGCGCCGGCGGCCCCGGCAGCGGCGTCGTCGGCTGGCTGAACCGCAAGCTGTTCGAGGAGACCGGCGACGAGCAGAAGGCGCAGGGCTGGACGGCGCTCGTGCTCGACACCAACGGCAACGGCAGGCGCGACGACTATGTCGAGCCCAACCAGCCGCTCGATCCGGCCAAGGACAAGCGCATCGCCGCGGCGTTCTACGGCGTCGCCCCCAACCCGGCCGACGGCACGGTGTGGGGCTCGGTGCTCGGCTTCCCCGGCGCCTTCGCGCGGCTGAATCCCGGCGACAACCCGCCGGCGACGGCGTTGGCGGAAATCTACGAGGTGCCGCTGCCGGGCTACTCGCCGCGCGGGATGGACATCGACCGCAACGGCGTCGTCTGGGCGCCGCTGGCCAGCGGCCATTTCGCCAGCTTCGACCGCCGCAAATGCAAGGGGCCGCTCAACGGGCCGACCGCCACCGGCAAGCACTGCCCCGAGGGCTGGACGCTCTATCCGTTCCCCGGGCCGCAGCTCGCCAACGTGACGGACTCAGGCAGCGCCGAGGCCAGCTACTACGCCTGGGTCGATCAGCACGACACGTTCGGCCTCGGCGCCAACGTGCCGATCGCCACCGGCAACGCCAACGAATCGCTGCTCGCCCTGGTCGACGGCAAGTTCGTCAATCTGCGCGTGCCCTATCCGATGGGCTTCTATGCCAAGGGCCTCGACGGGCGCATCGACGACGCCAACGCCGGCTGGAAGGGCCGCGGGCTGTGGTCGACCTACGCCACCCGTGCGCCGTTCCACGTCGAGGGCGGGAAGGGGACGACCAGCAAGGTCGTGCACTTCCAACTCCGTCCCGATCCGCTGGCGCGCTGAGGCGGGCGCGGCGCGGCGGCGAGCTCGGCGCTACATATTATCGGCGGCGTTTGCTGATGGACGTTGGATCGCGCAAATCCGAGATGGGTCTGCGTTGGCCCTTGTCGTCGGTATAGAGCCAATTTGCCCAGGCATTCTCGATTTTCGCGCCTACGGCGCCGCTTAGCGCGCTAAGCGCATCATAGTATTTACCATCTTGGATAAGGAGCCATCGTCCGCCTGTCGCTCGTGCTCTATAGTCGCGGCCCTTGAAGTTTCGAAAAATCTCGAAACCCTCGACGAAGTGCACGTCGAACCGTCTGGAATGGTAGCCGCCCTCGCTGGTAGGCTTGGCTTGCCCGGAACGAGTGGACTTGCATCCGAGTTCCCGGGCCAATATCTCGTCTTCCGAGCTTTCGCCATCTTTTCGTAGAGACCAGATCTTTGCGAAAACGTCCGTTGAAATGCTTATGGAGCGCATGGCACACATCCGTCTTGTTGCTATCTACTAACTTTATACTAGATTTAAGAAACAATGTCAAGGTCATTGAGTTTATGTACCATGTATGGTACATACTAAACTGCCGTGCGAAGACCTCTCAAGCGTGTTCCGGCGATATTCTTCCGCACGGAAGCCGGCGGCGAGCCGGCGCGGGAGTGGTTGAAATCGTCGTCGCGCGAGGATCGCAAGGCGATCGGCGACGATATCCAGAAGGCCGAGTATGCATGGCCGATCGGCATGCCGCTGACGCGTCCAATGGGCAATGGGTTGCACGAGATCAGGACGGAGCTTCCGGGCAATCGCATCGCTCGTGTGTTCTTCTACATCAGCAGGGCGGGCAACATGATCCTCCTGCACGGCATCATCAAGAAATCCGGCCGGACACCGGAGAAGGACCTGGAGCTTGCCCGACGCAACAAGCGAGCACATGAAAGGAAGTCGCCATGAAGCGCCGCAACCCGCACGACGGATCGAGCTTCGAGTCGTTCCTTGACGAAGAGGGCGTCTTGGCGGAAACGCGGGAGCGCGCGATCAAGGCCGGGGAC
>JACQDQ010000355.1 GCA_016201015.1 Pseudomonadota bacterium
AGCGGCGCTGCGCCTGCTGCGCCTCCACCTCGGCACGACGCCGCGTCTCGATCTGGCTCTGCAGCGCGCGGGCCGTGCCCTCCGCTACTGCCTGCTGGCGCCGCAGCACCAGCACGATGAGCCCGATCGCGATCGCGACGGCGAAGGCGGAAACCAGAAGACGCGCCAAATCCACCGTCGCGGGCGCCAACGCGAGGAATGGCAAGACAAGCGCCACCGCGGCGCGTATCAGCAACAGGCCGCCGACGACCTTGCATCCAACGATCTGGTCGCTGCCGGACGTCCGCAACAAAATGACGGCTGTGGCGGCGAGGAAAGCCGCCACGACCGCGGCGATCGGCAGCTCCGTCCATAGGCCCGGCGTGCCGATCGTCCGCAGAAGAACGCATAAACCGATGGCGACCGTGCCGACCGTGCAGATCGCCACGACCGGAACGCGCCGTCGCGTGAATACGAGCCCACCGGCCAGCAATAACGCCAGGGACAACACCACGAGCATGTCGCCGGCGAGGTCGACCCACAGCATCCCACGCAAGGGCAATACATCGATCAGGCGCCGAGCCACGGCGGCCGGCGTCGCCGCTGCCCAGATCGCCGGCGCCCGGTCGGCCGGATTGAGCCGCCACAGCGCAAACATGACCACGCCGAGAATGACGAACACCAGCGCGGTCAGCGCGGCCTGAAGATCGACGGATTCCATGGGGTTCCCGGTGGATTACCCTATCACCCCCGGGCGAGCAGTGTCCTGCTACTTGTGGGATACTTTCGGACTATCCTTTTGTATAATAGAAGTGGCCGAGATGGCCGGCGGCGCGGCAACCCCATCGCGGCAGCGGGAGGGAGGGCCACGTGTCCGACTCCGGCAAGCACCGTATTTTGATCGCCGACGATCATCCTCTGTATCGGGATGCGCTGGTTAACCTCTTCTTGCGTAGCAAGGACTTCGAGGTCTGCGCGGCCGTATCAAGCTTGGATGAAGCCTTGGAAGCGCTCAAGGCAAACGCCGACTGCGCGCTCGCTTTGCTCGATTTGGGCATGCCGGGGATGGGCGGACTGTCCGGAGTGGACCGCGTCAGCGCGGCCTATCCGGGCCTGCGCATCGCCATCATCTCCGGCCAACTCGATGCAACGAGCGTCCGCGCAGCGCTGAACCACGGCGCCAGCGGCTGCCTGCCCAAGACCTTCGACCCGCCGATGATTCTCGCCGCGCTGCGTTTGATGCTCACCGGCGCGAGCTACGTGCCGCACGAGCTCATCGCCACGCCCGCGAATCGTGGCGCCGACGCGCCGGGGGCCGAGGCCGACCCCGGGATGACGCCGCGCGAGCTCGAGGTGCTGGCTTTGCTCGCCCATGGCACGCCCAACAAGGAAATTGCCCGAGATCTCGGCCTCGCCGAGGTCACAGTGAAACTGCACGTCCGGCGGATATTGCAGAAACTCAATGTGCGCAACCGCTCCGCCGCCGTTGCCGCCGCCATCCGCCAAGGCCTCGTCAAGCTCGACGCGCCGGTACTTTGAGCGAGAGCGGGCTTCGAACTCAGCGTTGCGCGCTCGCGGTCAGCTGCAGCTGCTGGCTATCCTTCCGGCGCGCACGCCGCTCCCGAAGGATAGTCACCGCTTGATCGCGTGAAATCGGCGACGCGTGCAACTAGGTTCGCCGACGATTTCCCCAATTTGCAGGGCTTCAATGGTCGATGTGCTCATCGTCGATGACGACTCGCTGTTCGCCGAGTACGTCTCGACTCTGCTCTCTCGACGTCAATTTCGTACCGAAACGGCGACGTCGGCGCAGCAGGCGCTCGCGCTATTGGCCGAGCGGCCGTTCGACGCGGTCATCACCGATGTCATCATGCCCGACATGGACGGCATCGAGTTCCTGCGCGAGCTTGGCAAACGATATCCCGCTTTGAAAGTCATCGCGATGACCGGAAGCGATGTGCCGTTCCGGCACGCGGTCGTCCACGTCATGGCGCTGCTCGGCGCGGTCGCCGTGCTCGCCAAGCCGCTCGATCCGTCCGCATTGATCGCCGCCTTGAACGACGGCCCGCCCGGCGGCAAGCCGACGACGCCCAAACCGCAGTCTTAGCCCACCGCCGAGGGGCGACGCGCGGCAGGCCGATGGCGACCGCCCGCAAATCCTGCTAAAGCACGCGTGGAGTCATCGCATGGCCACGCCCCTCTTCCGTATCGGCACGCGCGGCAGCCCGCTCGCCCTCATCCAGGCGCGCGAAGTGCGCGTCCGCCTCGCCGCCGCCCATCCCGATCTTGCCGTGCCGGAGGCGGTCGAAATCGTCGTCATCCGCACCACCGGTGACCAGGTCCAGGACCGCAAGCTGGCCGAGATCGGCGGCAAGGGTCTGTTCACCAAGGAGATCGAGGAGGCGCTGCTCGACCGCCGGATCGACCTCGCCGTCCATTCGATGAAGGACATGCCGACCTTCCTGCCGCCGGGCCTGGAGATCGGCTGCCTGCTGCCGCGCGAGGACCCGCGCGATGCGTTCCTGTCGCGCCGGGCGGCGAGCCTCGCCACGCTGCCGGCAGGCGCCACCGTCGGCACGGCGTCGCTGCGGCGCCAGGCGCAGGTCTTGAACCGCCGGCCCGATCTGCGCGTCGTGCCGCTGCGCGGCAACGTCGATACGCGGCTGCGCAAGCTCGATGCCGGCGAGTGCGACGCGACGCTGCTGGCGCTCGCCGGCCTCAGGCGGCTCGGCCGCGAAGACGCGGCGACGGCGATCCTGTCGCCCGACGAAATGCTGCCGGCAGTGGCGCAGGGCGCCATCGGCGTCGAGATCCGTGCCGACGATATGCGCGCGCGCGATCACTTGCTGCGCGTGAACGACGCGGCGACCGAAATCTGCATCGCGGCCGAGCGCGCGCTGCTCGCTGCGCTCGACGGCTCGTGCCGCACGCCGATCGCGGCGCTCGCCACGCTCGACGGCGCGGCGCTGAGCCTGCGCGGCCTGATCGTCACACCCGACGGACGCGAGGCACATCGCGCCTTCCGCAGCGGGCCGGCGGCCGATGCCGCCGCGCTCGGCGCCGACGCCGGCGCCGAGCTCAAGCGCAACGGCGGGTCGAACTTCTTCGGCTAGACTCCGCCTACGCCTTCACCTTCTCATAGGTGCGCAGCGTGCCGAGGCCGAGCATGCCGAGCAGCACGGCGCTGATCTCGGTCCAGTCGAGCGCCGGCAGCAGATGCGTCTTCAACGGCACGCCGAAGGCGACGACGGCGAAGACCAGGAACGGCTGGAGAATGAACTTGTAGGCGAAGGCGGCGCCGCACACCCAGCCGATGAAGGGGCGCCAGCCGGCCACGAACCAGCTGCCGCTCTGCGCCTCGGCCTTGTTGACCTCCATCTGCGCCAGCTCGGCCGTGAGGTCGAGCGTGCGCAGTTCCAGCTCCGCCTTGATGCGCTCGGCCGGGTCGGGGAACAGCTTGTCGAGCACCTTGCCGACGATGGCGCCCAGGGGATTGATCGCATCGAGCCAGGACATGGGGGGTCTCCGAGATGGTTCGCATCGGCCGGGGAGAGGCGTGGTTCGGTGCCGCACGACAACGCGCCGCGCCGGCGCGCGACGTCGCGGAGTGTCGTGGACTGATGTTTTTTCCAGCGCGGGCGAACGTCGCTCGTCGAAGCTTGCTTAGCGCTTCGTTCGCGTCGGCACGATTCGGCCGCTTCCGGGTCTTCGCGGGGCTATCGCCGCAACAATGCTAGCGGCGCCGCTGGTCGCGAAAATAGGCGTCTATGTCGCCGAAGACGAACGTGGTCGTTTCAGTCACCGTCTCATTGGAAATATCGATCGCCAATTCGCGCGCCATCTGCCTGTTCTTCTCGCTCAGCACCCAGGTCTTCTTGTACTCGTCGTCATCGAAGAAGCAGACGATCTTGTAAATCAACCCGCGATCCCGCAGGAGCTGCTTGATTTCAGTGTCGCGTGCCCGCACGGCCTCCAGCAAGACCGAAATGTGGTCATTGATGTCCGCCGATGATTCGATCCAGCGAGTTGAAAAGTGGCAATATCCCGTCCGCGCCACCGGCGGCTTTTGCCCGGGCCGCAGCCGATCCGGACCAACCGTCGTCTCTCCCTTTCTTTTGGCTTTGCCAAGCTTTAGCGAAAGAAGGGGTGCGATTTCGTTAGGTTCCACACGATCCCCAACGAAATCGAGGAGTGCGTAACAAGGCGCTTCCGCGCCGACCTTTGACGTTGACATGATCGCGAGACCTCATTCACCGTGCACATTGCCAAGGTATTCGCCTCGAAAGTAAACGTCTCCGGTTGATATACGAATCACGACATTGTCAGGTCCGCCCAGACCAGCGTGGTCCTTGATCTGGTGAATTGCCTTTCGGAGCGCTTCGCGTCTCATTCCTAACTTGCTCGCCAGGTAATCGGTAATTTTACACGCGGAATAATAGTTTCCTGTACCCACCAAATGAAATAGTCCGCCGTCTCGGAGCGGTGTTCGCGTTGCGCCTCCCAGTCCGCTGCCGCCCACCGCGGTCCACTGGCCGCCGTCGGGACTGCCGGCCGGCACGCGCGGCTGGCCGGGCCGGTATTTGATCCAGTCGGCGAGCGCGACGCGCGGATGCTCGCTCCAATCGCTGCGGCACAGGACGAGGTCGCGGTGCAGGCTGGCGAGGTTTTCGTTGAGCCGCGGCAGCGGCGGCAGGCGGACCAGCGCGGCGAGGCGCCGAAGCGCGGCGGCGGAGACGCCGACGCATAGCCCTGGCCGTAGACGCGCTTGAGGGCGCGCTCGAGCAGGTCGAGGCGCATCAGCCAGGCCTGCGGCCGGCCGTCGACGCCCGACCGCGCGCCGCCGACCAGGCGGCCGTGGATGAATATCCCGGAGCGGGAGCAGACACACGGCGCGGCGTAGCGGTCGCACGAATCCATTCGTGCGCGCGACCACGCGCACGGCGGCGTTTCCGTCATCATTCGGATATCCAGGAGCCCGGCGAGTTACGGGAACGGCGACGAGGTCAATCCGCGGCCGTCGAGCGATCCAACCGATAGAACAGATGCCGGCCGATGCGAGCCGTGGGCACGCGCCCCAGCGCCCAGCTCGGCTGCTTGGTGTCGGCGGCGTAGTAATGCGTGGCGCCGCGCGTCGGGTCGGCGGGGTCGCCGGCCACGGCGCGTTGGGCGATGGCGAGCGCCGTGGCGAAGATCGGGTCCGCCGCGGTCACCGCGTAGAGCTTGGCGCGGTTGGGGTCGCCGGGGTTGAGGCACGAGAACTGCCACGGGCAGGTGCAGACGCTGCGCAGCGAATTGCCCCACCAACCCGGCCGGCGCACGCGGTTCATGATGACGGACGCCACCGCCGCCATTCCCGCCTCGCCCTCGCCGCGCGCCTCGCCCCAGATGACGCGGGCGAGCAGTTCCGTGTCATTCACGGCCGGCTCCGTCGGTGAGGATTTCGCCGGGACCGGCCTGCTCCTCGCCGAGATCGGAAGCGCGATTGACCGCGTCGCCCCACAGATCGTCGGCGAGCAGCAGGATCTTGCCCTCGGCGATGCCGGCGCTGATGCTGTCCGGGCCGAGGCGAGCGAGCAGCGCGGCGCAGGCGGCTTGGGCGTCTTCCCTGCGGTCGAACACGGCGTAGACATTGTCGGCCACCGCCTTGACCAGCACGCCGCCCTGCAGCGCCACGCAGGCCCAGGCAATGCCGCGAAACACGCCGAGCCGCAGCAGCGCGGCGTCGATGCCATGCGCCTGCATGAACGCGCTGAAGCCGACGAGATCGATCACCGCGACGGCCTTGCGCACCCGCGGCGTGTTCGCGCGCTCGCCGCTCATCGCGGGCGGTCCTCGAGCGTCTTCACGCGCTCGTGCAGGTTCTCGATGCGCACCGAGACGACGGCATCGAAGGTGGCGAGCGCCTGCATGTTGCGCTTGATGTCCTTGAGGTCGTCCCACACCTGCATGAACAGCCAGCCGCCGACCAGCGGCCCGACCACCGCCATCGAACGCGCGGCGAGCAGCAGCAGAACGTTGTCGGCGACCTGGCGCGCGCGGCCGCCGTTGCCGTTGCCGTTGTCGCTCAACTCGGCCTCCCGGGCGCGGCGGGCGGCTGGCCGCTCTCCCAATCGCTGCCGTTGGCGACCATGCAGCTCGTGCCGTCGGGCCGCGTGACGAAGCCGGTCCATTGCCCGCCGTCCGGCGTCGCCCAGATTTCCAGCACCAGCCCGTTGCTCATGAAACCGCGGGCCAGCGGCCGCTCGCCGTATTTCTCCACCCAGCGCGCCAGCAGCTCGGCGCGCGGCGCGCAGGCCGGGCCTTGGGCGAAGACGGCACCCGGCG